>NZ_JAHBDP010000146.1:0-140553 GCF_019956495.1 Pseudomonas sp. BF-B-26
TATCGGCGCTTGGGTGAAAGGAGGAGGGGCGAAATCTCCCACGGTCTGTACTGCGTCAACAGTCGGAATCGAGCCTTGTCCCTCCTCCTCCCTTCAAGTCCTACCATACAAGCGAGCCTGCTCGCGAAAGCGGCGTGTCAGGCGACATCAATACTGACTGGTACGGCCCCTTCGCGAGCAGGCTCGCTCCCACAGGGTTCTGCGCTAAGATGCCGGCACTCAAATAACAAGGCTCGCCACGGTCAATGTCGGAAAAAGACACCATCTCCATTCAACTGGTGCGTGAAGCACTGTTGCAAAGTTGCGCCCCCGGAGCGACCACTGATGAGGTGTTGAGCAAGGTCGGCATCGATCCGGCACTGCTCGACAGCAGCGATGCCCGCGTCCCGGCCACCGCTTATGCGCGTCTGTGGCGTTTACTGGCACGACGTGGGGACGATGAGTTTTTTGGCATGGACCCGCGCAAACTCAAATCCGGCAGCCTGGCGTTTCTCTGTCGCTGCTCCATGGTCCAGCCGAGCCTGGCCGCGGGCCTGACCTCGGGTTTGAGCTTTTTGTCGTTGATGCTCGAACACCTGCCCGCGCAACTGGTTCGTCAGCAAAGCCTGGCGGAAATCGTCCTGCTCGAAGACGACCAGGACCCGCGCCGCGCCTTCACGTATTTCACGTACTGGATGATCGTTCACGGCGTCGCCTGCTGGCTGGCGGGGCGGCGGATTCCGATCCTGGCCATCGAGTTACGCTGCCCGCAGCCTGACTTCTGCGATGACTATCAGGTGATGTTCTCCGAGAACCTGCGTTTCGACCGGCCGCGCACGCGGATGATTTTCTCCGCCGAGTGCCTGGACTTGCCGATCAAGCGCAGCCCGGAAGAGCTCAAGCGTTTCCTGGCCCATGCGCCGGCCAATATTCTGGTCAAGTACCGCGACCCGCAGAGCCTGGCCAGCCGGATCAAGCACGATTTGCGGCAACTGCCCGCCGAACACTGGCCGGAAACCGAACCCCTGGCGCAACAGCTGTGCATGTCGGCTTCCACCCTGCGTCGACGCCTGGCCGAAGAGGGGCAGACTTACCAGGGGCTCAAGGACAGCGTGCGCAAGGAGTTGGCGATTGTCTGGCTGGCAGAACCGACCATCAGCTTTGCCGAGATCGCCGCGCGTTTGGGCTTTGCCGATACCAGCTCGTTCTACAAGGCGTTTCGCAAGTGGTCCGGGTCAAATCCGGGGCATTACCGCAGCCTGATTCTCAACGAAGCCAGCTGATCCGGATTTTGTGTTGATTGGTTTGGCGCCTTCGCGAGCAAGCCCGCTCCCACAGGGGGGGCACACCACAGAACTACTGTGGGAGCGGGCTTGCTCGCGAAGAGGCCATCCCTGACGACGCATCCCTTGAATCTTGGCCAAACCAGTCACGCAACTTGATAGCTTTGACCATTGTCCTGCACCCCGCGCAGAGCGAGTATTTCCTTGTTAATCGAGGTTCCCCCAGCCTAATAAAAATACAAAGGGATTCTGGCAATGCGCGATTACTTGTCTGCTACATCACAGTTCAATTATCAGCACACCGTCGACGCCGCACTCGCGGGCGATTTGTCTGCCCTCAACGCCTGTGTCGAGTGTTGCGACCGGCATGCCTTGCCGGGGCGCATCGCGCTGTTCTGGGAAGGCCGCGATGGCGCCAGCGCGACCTACACCTTCAGCGACTTGCAGGACAAAGCCGCGCGGTTAGCCAATTTCCTGCTGGCCCAGGGCGTGAAAAAAGGCGACAAGGTGGCCGGTCTCCTGCCACGTAACATCGAATTGCTGATCACCGTATTCGCCACCTGGCGCATCGGCGCGGTCTACCAGCCGCTGTTCACGGCATTCGGCCCGAAAGCCATCGAACACCGCCTCAGCTCCTCGGGCGCCAAAGTGGTGGTGACCGACGCGGGCAATCGCTCCAAACTCTCGGAAGTCGCCGACTGCCCGACCATCGTCACCGTCGCCGGTCCCAAAGGCCAAGGCATCGTCCGCGGCGATTACAGCTTCTGGGCCGAACTGGCCAATTATTCTGCTGAGTGCGAGCCGGTCCTGCTGACGGGTGAAGACCCGTTCCTGCTGATGTTCACCTCGGGCACCACCGGCCCATCGAAAGCGCTGTCCGTTCCGCTCAAGGCCATCGTCGCCTTCCAGAGCTACACCCGTGACGCCGTGGACTTGCGCCCTGAAGACGCCTTCTGGAACGTCGCCGATCCGGGCTGGGCCTATGGCATCTATTTCGGTGTTACCGGGCCGATGGCCATGGGGCATCCGATCACCTTTTACGATGGCCCGTTCTCCCTCGAAAGCACCTGCCGGGTGATCAACAAATACGGGATCACCAACCTCACCGGCTCGCCGACGGCCTACCGCCTGTTGATCGCGGTTGGCGACGAGTTCGCTCGCTCGATCAAGGGCAAGTTGCGCATCGTCAGCAGCGCCGGCGAGCCGCTGAACCCGGAAGTGATTCGCTGGTTCGCCGACAACCTCGGCGTGGTCATCAACGACCACTATGGCCAGACCGAACTGGGCATGGTGCTGTGCAATCACCATGGCCTGGAGCATCCGATCCACATGGGCGCCGCCGGTTTCGCCTCGCCGGGGCATCGCATCGCGGTGCTGGATGACGAGTACAAAGAACTCGGCGTCGGTCAGCCGGGCATTCTGGCCATCGATCGTACCCAGTCGCCAATGTGCTGGTTCGCCGGTTACGAAGGCGCACCGACCAAGGCCTTCGTCGGCAACTATTACCTGAGCGGCGACACCGTCGAGTGGAACCCGGACGGCAGCATCAGCTTCGTCGGTCGCAGCGACGACGTGATCACCACCTCCGGCTACCGGGTCGGCCCGTTCGACGTGGAAAGCGCATTGATCGAACACCCGGCAGTGGTCGAAGCGGCGGTGGTCGGCAAGCCCGATCCGGAGCGCACCGAACTGGTCAAAGCCTTTGTCGTGCTCAGCCCGCAGTACCGCGCTGCACCGGAACTGGCCGAAGAATTGCGCCAACACGTGCGCAAACGACTGGCCGCGCACTCATACCCGCGCGAAATCGAATTTGTCAGCGAATTGCCGAAAACCCCTAGCGGCAAATTGCAGCGCTTTATCTTGCGCAACCAGGAAATCGCCAAGGCTCAAGAGGCCGCCGCGAAGAACGTTTCAGCTTGAATCCAAGGAAACAATGATGCAGATCGAAAACAAGGTTTTTCTCGTCACCGGCGGTGCGTCGGGCCTCGGTGCGGCCACGGCTGAAATGCTGGTCGCGGCCGGTGCCAAAGTGATGCTGGTGGACATGAACGCCGAAGCTGTTGCGGCCCAGGCTGAACGTCTCGGCGCGCGAAGCGTGGTGGCGGACATCAGCAACGAAGCCGCGGCTGAAGCCGCTGTGCAGGCGACGGTCAAAGCCTTCGGCGGCCTCAATGGTCTGGTCAACTGCGCCGGTATCGTGCGCGGCGAGAAGATCCTCGGCAAGAATGGCCCGCACCTGTTGGCCAATTTCAGCCAGGTGATCAACGTCAACCTGATCGGCAGTTTCAACATGCTGCGCCTGGCCGCTGCGGCGATTGCCGAAACCGAAGCCGATGCTGACGGCGAGCGCGGCGTGATCATCAACACCGCCTCGGCTGCCGCCTATGACGGCCAGATCGGTCAGGCCGCGTATGCCGCCTCCAAAGGCGCGATCGTCAGCCTGACCTTGCCCGCCGCCCGTGAACTGGCGCGCTTCGGCATCCGCGTGATGACCATCGCCCCGGGCATTTTCGAAACCCCGATGATGGCCGGCATGACCCCGGAAGTCCGCGCGTCCCTGGCGGCTGGCGTGCCGTTTCCGCCACGTTTGGGCAAACCGAGCGAGTATGCCGGGCTGGTCAGGCATATCATTGAAAACAGCATGCTCAATGGCGAGGTGATCCGTCTCGACGGCGCCTTGCGCATGGCCGCCAAATAAGGAGGATTTGTCATGACTATTTCCAACGATCCCATTGTTATCGTCAGCGCCGTCCGCACCCCGATGGGCGGTTTCCAGGGCGAACTGAAAAGCCTGACTGCACCGCAACTCGGTGCTGCGGCAATTCGCGCTGCCGTCGAGCGCGCCGGTGTGGCGCCAGACTCGGTTGAAGAAGTGCTGTTCGGTTGCGTCCTCTCTGCCGGTCTCGGCCAAGCCCCGGCGCGCCAGGCTGCATTGGGCGCAGGGCTGGATAAATCGACCCGCTGTACCACCCTGAACAAAATGTGCGGTTCGGGCATGGAAGCGGCCATTCTGGCCCACGACATGCTGGTGGCCGGCAGCGCCGATGTGGTTGTCGCCGGCGGCATGGAAAGCATGTCCAACGCCCCGTATCTGCTGGACCGCGCCCGTAGCGGTTACCGCATGGGCCACGGTCGCGTCCTTGACCACATGTTCCTCGACGGCCTGGAAGACGCTTACGACAAGGGTCGCCTGATGGGCACCTACGCCGAGGATTGCGCTGAAACCAACGGTTTCACCCGTGAAGCCCAGGACGCGTTTGCCATTGCCTCGACCACCCGCGCACAGCAGGCGATCAACGACGGCAGTTTCAAAGACGAGATCGTGCCGCTCACCGTGACCGTCGGCAAAGAGCAGGTGCTGATCAGCAATGACGAACAGCCACCGAAAGCCAAACTGGACAAGATCGCCTCCTTGAAACCGGCGTTCCGCGACGGCGGCACGGTGACGGCGGCGAACTCCAGCTCGATCTCCGATGGTGCTGCGGCACTGGTGTTGATGCGCCGTTCCGAAGCTGAAAAGCGCGGCCTGAAACCACTGGCAGTGATTCACGGCCACGCGGCGTTTGCCGACACTCCGGGCCTGTTCCCGGTGGCACCGGTGGGCGCGATCGAGAAGCTGATGAAAAAAACCGGCTGGTCCCTGGACGACGTCGATCTGGTCGAAGTCAACGAAGCTTTCGCCGTGGTCAGTCTGGTGACCATGACCAAACTGGAAATCCCCCACGAGAAGATCAACGTTCACGGCGGCGCTTGCGCCCTCGGTCACCCGATCGGTGCGTCCGGCGCGCGGATCCTTGTGACCTTGCTCTCGGCCCTGCGCCAGAAAGGCCTGAAACGCGGCGTTGCAGCGATCTGCATCGGCGGCGGTGAAGCCACGGCCATGGCCGTTGAATGCCTGTACTAAGGGCTGACGCCAATCCCGTGGGAGCGGGCTTGCTCGCGAAAGCGGTGTGTCATTCAACCTTGATGTCGACTGACACGGCCTCTTCGCGAGCAAGCCCGCTCCCACAGGTCCAGCGTTTCACCAGGTATTTTGTGCGACAGGCTCACTTTTAAGGATTTGGCATGATTCCCAATGACGAACAACTGCAAATCAGCGACGCGGCCCGGCAGTTTGCCCAGGAACGGCTGAAACCGTTCGCCGCCGAGTGGGACCGCGAGCATCGCTTCCCCAAGGAGGCCATCGGCGAGATGGCGGAACTGGGCTTCTTCGGCATGTTGGTGCCGGAAGAGTGGGGCGGTTGCGACACCGGCTACCTGGCCTACGCCATGGCCCTGGAAGAAATCGCGGCCGGCGACGGCGCCTGCTCGACCATCATGAGCGTGCACAACTCGGTGGGTTGCGTGCCGATTCTCAAGTACGGCAACGACGACCAGAAAGAGCGCTTCCTCAAACCGTTGGCCAGCGGCTCGATGCTAGGGGCGTTTGCCCTGACCGAACCGCAGGCCGGCTCCGACGCCAGCGGCTTGAAAACCCGTGCCCGTATGGAAGGCGATCACTACGTGTTGAACGGCTGCAAGCAGTTCATCACCTCCGGGCAGAACGCCGGGGTGGTGATCGTGTTCGCCGTGACTGACCCGAGTGCCGGCAAGCGTGGCATCACGGCGCTGATCGTGCCCACCGATTCGCCAGGCTATAAAGTTGCGCGGGTCGAAGACAAACTCGGCCAGCACGCTTCCGACACCTGCCAGATCCTGTTCGAAGACGTGAAGGTGCCGGTGGCCAACCGCTTGGGCGAGGAGGGCGAAGGTTATCGAATCGCCTTGGCCAACCTCGAAGGCGGCCGTGTCGGCATCGCTTCGCAATCGGTGGGCATGGCCCGCGCTGCGTTCGAAGCAGCCCGCGACTATGCCCGCGAGCGTGAAAGCTTTGGCAAGCCGATCATCGAACATCAAGCGGTCGCGTTCCGCCTGGCGGACATGGCGACCCAAATCGCTGTGGCTCGGCAGATGGTGCATTACGCGGCGGCGCTGCGTGACAGCGGTAAACCGGCCTTGGTCGAAGCGTCCATGGCCAAGCTGTTCGCCTCGGAAATGGCCGAAAAAGTCTGCTCCTCGGCGTTGCAAACCCTCGGTGGTTACGGTTACTTGAACGATTTCCCGCTGGAGCGGATCTACCGCGACGTGCGCGTTTGCCAGATCTACGAAGGCACCAGCGATATTCAGCGCATGGTTATTTCGCGCAATCTTTGAGAAGGAAGCTACTTGTGAACTACGAAACGATTTTGTTGGAAACCCACGGTCGCGTTGGCCTGATCACCCTGAACCGCCCGCAAGCGTTGAATGCGTTGAACGCGCAGATCGTCAGCGAGCTGAACCACGCCCTCGATGGCCTGGAAGCCGATTCGAACATTGGCTGCGTCGTGCTCACCGGCTCGAAAAAAGCCTTCGCGGCCGGCGCCGACATCAAGGAAATGGCCGAGCTGACCTACCCGCAGATCTACCTCGACGACCTGTTCAGCGACAGCGATCGCGTGGCTAACCGCCGCAAGCCGATCATTGCCGCCGTCAACGGTTTCGCCTTGGGCGGTGGTTGTGAACTGGCGCTGATGTGCGACTTCATCCTGGCCGGCGACAACGCCAAGTTCGGTCAGCCGGAAATCAACCTCGGCGTACTGCCGGGCATGGGCGGCACCCAGCGCCTGACCCGCGCGGTGGGCAAGGCCAAGGCTATGGAAATGTGCCTCAGCGGTCGGCTGATCGATGCGGTGGAAGCGGAGCGTTGCGGGATTGTCGCGCGGATTGTTCCGGCTGATGAGTTGCTGGAAGAAGCGTTGAAAGTCGCGGCGCTGATTGCCAAGAAGTCGTTGCCGATTGCAATGATGATCAAGGAAAGCGTCAACCGTGCGTTTGAAGTGAGCCTGTCGGAAGGTGTGCGCTTTGAACGTCGGGTGTTCCATGCGGCGTTTGCGACGCAGGATCAGAAGGAAGGGATGGCGGCGTTTATTGCCAAGCGTGAGGCCGAGTTCCAAGGGAAGTAATGTAGCGTTCTTGAAGGCGCTTTCGCGAGCAAGCCCGCTCCCACATTAGTCCGCGTGTTTCCAGGAGGAACGCGGACTAATGTGGGAGCGGGCTTGCTCGCGAAGCTTTTAAGCTTTTGATCGTTCCCATGCGCGTGGGAACGATCAGTTCGGTGGCGATCATTAGACCAGGTAGTGCTTCAACTCCCGGGCAATCACCATCCGTTGTATCTCGCTCGACCCTTCATAAATCTGCGTAATCCGCGCATCCCGGTAGTAACGCTCCACCGGGTAATCCTCCAGATACCCATACCCGCCGTGAATCTGCATCGCCGACGAACACACTTTCTCGGCCATCTCCGATGCAAACAATTTAGCCTGTGAAGCCTCCGACAGACACGGCTTGCCGGCACTGCGCAACCGCGCGGCATGCAGGATCAGCAGTCGTGCCGCGTTCAACCGGGTGTGCATGTCGGCCAGCATGTTGGCAATGCTCTGGTGCTCGATGATCGGCTTGTTGAACTGCACCCGATCCCGTGAGTAGGCCAGCGCTGCTTCAAACGCCGCGCGGGCAATGCCCAACGCCTGCGCCGCGATGCCGATGCGGCCGCCTTCGAGGTTGGAGAGGGCAATCGCCAGTCCTTTGCCGCGCTCACCCAGCAGGTTGGCTTCAGGGATCGTGCAATTGCTCAGGGTCACCGCGCAGGTATCGGACGCTCGAATACCCATTTTGTGTTCGGTGCGATCAACGATGAAACCGGCGGTATCGGTCGGCACCAGGAACGCCGAGATGCCGCGCTTGCCCAGGTCCGGATCGGTCACCGCAAACACGATGGCCAGTTTTGCCCGTTTGCCGTTGCTGACGAATTGCTTGGCGCCGTTGATCACCCACTGGCCGTCGCGCAGTTCGGCGCGGGTGCGCAGGTTGTGGGCTTCGGAGCCGGCCTGGGGTTCGGTCAGGCAGAAGCAGCCGATGGCCTGACCGCTGGCCAGATCCGGCAGCCAGGTCTGTTTCTGTTCTTCAGTGCCGTAGTTGAGGACCGGACCGCAACCTACGGAGTTGTGAATGCTCATCAGTGCGCCAGTGGCGCCGTCACCGGCCGAAATCTCTTCCACAGCCAAGGCGTAGGCGACGTAGTCGACATAGGTGCCGCCCCATTCCTCGGGCACCACCATGCCCAGCAGGCCGAGTTCGCCCATCTTCGCCACCAGACCATCATCGATCCAGCCGGCCTTTTCCCAAGCCTGGGCGTGGGGTGCGATTTCGCCGCGGGCAAAGTCCCGGGCCATGTCGCGGATCATGACTTGCTCTTCGCTCAATTCGATATCGTGCATGGCTCAGCTCCCGCTTTGGTCAAAACCGGTGAAGAAACTCGCGACGTGCTCGGCGTCCAGCGCCTGCAAGGTCGGCGGGTTCCAGCGCGGTTTCTTGTCTTTGTCGATCAGCAAGGCGCGCACGCCTTCGATCAGGTCGCCGCGCTCGAACCACTGACGGTCCAGGTGCAGCTCAAGGGCGAAGCAGTCTTCCAGACTCAAGTGCCGACCACGACGGAGCATTTCCAGGGTCACGCCCATGGCCAGCGGTGAACGGCTTTCCAGCAGGTCGGCGGTGGTCGTGGCCCATTCGTGGCTGTCGGCGACCGTTACTTCACGCAGTTGCTCAACAATACTCGGCACATCGGGCAGGGCGAAGAAGTGATCGATGGCCGGGCGCAACGCGCTCAATGGCGCGTCGGGTAGCTGTTGCACCGCAAGTTTCGCCAGCAGACCTTGAAGGTCCTTCAACGGCGTTTCGTGCCATTCGAGCTGATCGAGTCGCTCGTCGAGGGTGCCCAGTTTGTCGCTCTCCAGGTACCAGTCGGCCAGGCCGCAATAGAGCGCATCGGCCGCACGGATCTGCACGCCGCTGACGCCGAGGTAAATCCCCAGTTCACCGGGAACGCGCGGCAGGAAATGGCTGCCACCGACATCCGGGAAATAACCGATCGCTACTTCCGGCATCGCCAGACGGCTTTTCTCGGTGACCACCCGCAAGTCAGCACCTTGCACCAGGCCCATGCCGCCACCCAGGACAAAACCGTCCATCAAGGCGAGTACAGGTTTGCGGTAATGGTGAATCGCGAGGTCGAGGGCGTATTCCTCGACGAAGAAATCTTCGTGCAGCGTGTCGCCGTTCTTGAAGCTGTCGTACAGCGAGCGAATATCACCGCCGGCACAGAAAGCCTTCTCGCCAGCGCCGCGTAATACCACCGCGTGTACGTGCGGATCCTGTGCCCAGGCGTCGAGCTGACGCTGAAGGTTGCGCACCATGTCCAGGGTAATGGCGTTGAGCCCGGCGGGGCGATTGAGGGTCAGGTGACCGATGTGGTTGCGGACCTCGGCCAGCACGTCGTTTTGCATGGCATCCATGGACGAAGTCCACTTCGATGAAACCTGAGCAGTCATCACTAACTCCCTGCTTTTATTGTTCTTTATAGAGAAGCTCGCGCGCGAGCGATGCTGGATCGTAACAGTGCAAATTTGTGATGTACAACCGGCATATGTGCAGGTCTTGCCTGCATTTTTGTAATGCCGGTGTGGAATTCCTTTGCGAAAACGGCCGCGGGCCGGGCTCACGACAGATTCGGCTGTCAAAACAGCCTTATCAGCGCATTCCGGGTGTCTGCACCGGCCCGTACGACACCTGCACCCGCTCATCTGTTGGCATTCTGGCCTCGGGTTTGAAGCCGTCTGTGTCGAGGGTTTCAGGCCGGGTGCCGCTGAGTGCGGCCCACCGTGCAAAACAATAAGAACGCTGTTGCGGTGTTAGCCGCATCGACTCTCTGTTCCTGCCCATAAAGGTGGCCTGGTTAGCCTGGCCGCGATAATTCCAAACAAATCGGGATTCAAGAAGATGAAGACTAGATGGCTGAGCTTGTCGGTACTCGCATTGCTGTGCTGCACCACCGGCGCCAGTGCCAAGGAATGGAAAGAGCTGCGATTCGGCGTCAACCCGAGCTACCCGCCTTTTGAGTCCACCACCGCCGATGGCGGCGTGCAGGGTTTTGGCGTGGATTTGGGCAACGCGATCTGCGCCGAACTGAAGGTGAAATGCGTGTGGGTCAGCAATGACTTCGACGGGCTGATTCCGGCGCTCAAGGCGGGCAAATTCGATGCCATCGAATCGTCGATGACCGTGACCGATGCGCGCAAGAAACAGATCGACTTCACCGATCGCCTGTATGCCGGGCCGACCGCCATCGTCACTCGCAAGGATTCCGGGCTGTTGCCTACCGCTGAGTCGCTGCAGGGCAAGACCATCGGTTACATGCAGGGCACGATTCAGGAAACCTATGCCAAGGCCAAACTGGCACCCGGCGGCGTGAAACTGCGGGCCTATCAGAATCAGGATCAGGTTTACGCCGACCTGGTATTTGGCCGTCTCGACGCCTCGATCCAGGACAAGATGCAGGCGCAAATGAGCTTTTTGACCTCACCGCAAGGCGCTGACTTCAAGAACAGTGAAGGCATCAGCGACCCGTTGGTACCGTCCGACATCGCCATCGGCGTGCGCAAGGACAACGAAGAACTCAAAGGCATGCTCAATACCGCCATCAAGGCCCTGCATGACAAGGGTATCTACGCACAGATCCAGCAGAAACACTTCGGCGATCTGGACCTCTACAACTACTGATCCTCGCGCCCCGAAGGCTGCGTCTGGTAACAGGCGCAGCGCTTGAGCGCGGGCGCCTCAAGACAGGTGATTGACGTGAACTCCTTCCTGAATCTGATCGGGGTCGATCTCTCGGCCCTGCAAGGCTATGGCCCTTTGTTGCTGCACGGCACCTGGGTCACGCTGAAATTGTCAGCGCTCTCTCTGCTGGTGAGCATGGCGCTGGGCCTGCTCGGCGCAGCGGCGAAACTGTCGCCGCTAAAACTGTTGAACTTGCCGGCGACCTTCTACACGACACTGATTCGCGGGGTGCCGGACCTGGTTTTGATGCTGCTGATTTTCTACAGCCTGCAAGGCTGGCTGAGCCGCCTGACCGAGGCGATGGACTGGCCCTACATGGAAATCGATCCGTTCGTGGCCGGCGTCATCACCCTTGGGTTTATCTACGGCGCGTATTTCACCGAGACCTTTCGCGGGGCGATTCTGAGCGTGCCGCGCGGCCAGCAGGAGGCCGCCGCGTGCTTTGGTCTGAACCGCTGGCAGCGATTCCGCTTTGTGGTGTTCCCGCAGATGATGCGTTTCGCTTTGCCGAGCCTGGGCAATAACTGGCTGGTGCTGCTCAAGGCCACGGCGCTGGTGTCGATCATCGGTTTGTCGGACCTGGTCAAAGTCGCGCAGGAAGCGGGTAAAAGCACCTTCAATATGCTCGATTTCCTGCTGCTGGCAGCGGCGCTGTATTTGCTGATCACCAGCGCTTCGAACTACGTTTTGCGCGTGTTGGAACGGCGCTATAACCAGGGTGTGCGGGGGATGGCACGATGATCGAGTTGATTGCCGAATACTGGAAACCCTTTCTGTTCAGCGACGGCTACAGCCTCACCGGGTTGGCCATGACCTTGTGGCTGCTGGTGGCGAGCATTGTGATGGGGTTCTTCCTGTCGCTGCCATTGGCGATCATGCGCACCTCGCGCTGGGGCCTGCTGCGCTGGCCGGTTCAGCTGTTCACTTATGTGTTTCGCGGCACGCCGCTGTATATCCAGTTGCTGATTTGCTACAGCGGGATCTACGGCATCGCGGTGGTGCGCTCGCAACCGCTGCTCGAAGCTTTTTTTCGCGATGCGATGAATTGCACCTTGCTCGCGTTCACGCTCAACACGTGCGCCTACACCGTGGAAATCTTCGCCGGGGCGATTCGCAGCATTCCCTACGGTGAAATCGAGGCCGCACACGCCTATGGCTTGAGCGGTTGGCGCCTGTACCTGCGGCTGATTCTGCCTTCGGCGTTGCGCCGGGCACTGCCGTATTACAGCAACGAAGTGATCCTGATGTTGCACGCGACCTCAGTGGCGTTCACCGCCACCATTCCCGACATCCTCAAAATCGCCCGGGACGCCAATGCCGCGACCTTCATGACCTTCCAGGCGTTCGGCATTGCCGGCCTGCTGTACCTCGCGCTGTCGTTCGGCCTGGTCGGCGCCTTCCGCCTGGCAGAGAAGCGCTGGCTGAGTTTTCTCGGCCCGACTCACTGAATCCCATTTTCTGTCCAGAGCGGTGCCGCCAGGCGCGCCGCTCCAGGAGTGCTGACATGTACAAACTCACGGTTGAAAATCTGTATAAACGTTTTGGTGACAACGAAGTGCTCAAGGGCGTCTCGTTGAATGCACGGGCAGGCGATGTGGTGAGCATGATCGGCGCCAGCGGTTCGGGTAAAAGCACGATGCTGCGCTGCATCAACTTTCTGGAGCGCGCGGACGAAGGCGCCATTGAACTGGACGGCGAGCGCGTCATCACGCGCCCGGGTGCCGGTGGCATGCGTGTCGCTCATCCGGCGCAATTGCAGCGTTTGCGCACGCGCCTGGCGATGGTGTTCCAGCATTTCAATCTGTGGAGCCATCTGACGGTGCTGGAGAACATCGTGCTGGCGCCGTGTCGGGTGCTGGGGATCAGCCGCAAGGCCGCCGAAGAGAGTGCGCGGGCCTATCTGGACAAGGTCGGTCTGGCGCAACGAGTGGCCGATCAATACCCGGCGTTTCTGTCCGGTGGGCAGCAACAGCGGGTGGCGATCGCGCGTGCCCTGGCGGTGGAACCGGAGATTCTGTTGTTCGACGAGCCGACTTCGGCACTCGATCCGGAATTGGTGGGTGAGGTGCTGAAGGTCATTCAGGCGCTGGCCGAAGAAGGCCGTACCATGTTGATGGTGACCCACGAGATGGGGTTTGCCCGGCAGGTTTCCAGCCAGGTGTTGTTCTTGCATCAGGGCAAGGTCGAGGAGCAGGGTGACGCTACGATCCTCGACCAGCCAAAAAGTGAACGTTTGCAGCAATTTCTATCGGGTCGTTTGAAGTGAGGCAAGACGTACATGGCGGATATCCGCGATCTGTCGATCGTGCTTGATCGTATCGATCAGGCAATCATCGAAGTGCTGCGCCACGAAGGGCGCATCACTTATCAAAAGCTTTCCGAGCGCGTGCACCTGACGCCCAGGCCGTGCCTGGAACGGGTGCGCAAACTCGAACAGCTCGGGGTCATTCGTGGGTATGGCGCGATTCTCGATGAAAAGAAACTGACGCCAGGCTTGTCGTTGCTGGTGCTGGTTGCATTGTCCAACCAGAGTGGGCGGGCGGCGCAAAAGGCGTTCGAAGCCAAGGTCCGCGCCTGCCCGCAGGTACTGGAATGTCGGTTGATCAGCGGTGCGTTCGACTACAGCTTGCGCATGCGTTGCCGGGACATGGAGCACTATCGGGTGCTGACCGAAGTCTGGTTCGATGACCCGGATTTGCACATCGACAAGTTGGTCAGCCATCCGGAATTGGCGATGGTCAAGACCACGATGGAATAGGTTTGGCAGAACAAAAAAATCGCAGCTCCGGGCTGCGATTTTTTTTGTGTCCAGCTCCGCCGAATCGGCTGGGCCACACACGTTTTTCAGCCGTTTCCATCACGCCGCAGCCACTTATCAACCGGGTTTTCCAGCCTGCGAAACAGACAATGAGTACCTCTTAACCCTCATTGAATCTGTGCCCATGCAAACCACCAATACCGTTTTGATGATTCGCCCGACACGTTTCTCCTTCAATCAGGACACGGCGGCGAACAACCGTTTCCAGCAGCCGGCCGCCGTCAGCGAAGACGTGCAGCTCAAGGCCCTGCAAGAGTTCGATGGCTACGTTGCCGCGCTGCGTCACCACGGTGTCGAGGTCATGGTGCACAACGACCGCGAAGCGCCGCATACCCCGGATTCGATCTTCCCCAACAACTGGTGGAGCAGCCATCCCGACGGCACCTTGGTGCTGTACCCGATGCAGGGCCATAACCGGCGCCTGGAACGGGACAAAGGCGTGCTCGACTGGCTGCGGGACGAGTACCGGGTGGAACAGTTGCTGGACCTTTCCAGCCTCGAACAGCAGGAAGTGTTCCTTGAAGGCACCGGCAGCATGGTGCTGGATCGTCAGCAGCGGATTTGCTACGCCGGTTACTCCACCCGCACCCATGCCCGCGCCCTGGACCAGGTGGTCAGTCATTTGGGTTACGAGCTGTGTGCATTCAATGCGGTGGACCGTCAGGGCGTCGCGATTTACCACACCAACGTGATGATGAGTGTCGGCACGCGCCTGGCCGTGGCGTGCCTGGCCTCGGTCACGCACCCGGCCGAACGCCTGGCCCTGCGTAAACGCCTGGAGGACAGCGGCAAGCAGGTGATTGCCTTGAACTGGGCGCAGCTGGAATCTTTCGCCGGCAACATGCTGGAAGTCCACAACGCTGCGGGCGAACCCTTGCTGGTGATGTCGCGCACGGCCTGGCAATCGCTGGATGCCGCGCAGCGTCGCTTGATCGAAACCCACACCACGCCACTCCCCGTGAACATCGACACCATCGAGCGCATCGGCGGCGGCAGCGCGCGCTGCATGTTGGCCGAGGTCTTTCTGTCCAAACATCTGGCTACCCAGGAGCAAATGCGATGATCGTTCGTCCAGCCACACCGGCAGACCTGCCGGCACTGTTAGCCCTGGCCCATAGCGCCGGAACCGGTTTGACCACCTTGCCGGCCGACGCGGGGCGTTTGCGCCAGCGTCTGGAATGGGCGGCGAAAACCTTCGCCGGCGAAGCCGAGCGTGCCGATGCCGATTACCTGTTTGTGCTCGAGAATGACCAGCATGAAGCCATCGGCATTTGCGCACTGGCCGGTGCCGTCGGCCTGCGCGAGCCTTGGTACAACTATCGACTGGGCCTGTTTGTCGCGGCCTCGAAAAACCTCGGGATCAATCAGCAGCTGCCGACGTTGTTCCTCGGTAACGACATGACCGGTCACTCAGAGCTGTGTTCGCTGTTCCTGCATGCCGACCACCGCAGCGGCCTGAACGGGCGCTTGCTGTCCAAGGCGCGGTTCCTGTTTCTGGCGGAGTTTCGTCAGCACTTCGGGGAGAAGGTCATCGCCGAGATGCGCGGTTACTCGGACGCGGAGGGCGTTTCACCGTTCTGGGAAGGCCTGGGTCGGCACTTCTTCAAGATGGACTTTGCCGATGCCGACTATCTGACCGGGCTGGGTAACAAGACGTTCATCGCCGAGCTGATGCCCAAGTTTCCGTTGCCCACCTGCCTGTTGCCTGAAGCAGCAAGAACCGTCATCGGTCGGGTTCACCCCAACACCGAACCGGCGCTGGGCATGCTCAAGGCTGAAGGATTCGAACACCGCGATTACATCGACATCTTTGACGGTGGCCCGCTGATCGAATGCGCCACCGGGGATATCCGCGCAGTGCGCGACAGTCAGGTGCTGCAACTGAGCATTGGCACACCGGGTGAGCAGGCGGCGACTTACCTGATTCATAACCGTCAATTTGCCGAGTGCCGGATTACCGCGGCACCGGCACGGGTGGCTGCCGGGACGTTGATAGTCGATGCGGAGACTGCGAAGAGTTTGGGGTTGAGTGCCGGTTCATCGGTGCGCGCGGTGAGTCTGGCAGTGCCTGCACGGCAACAATCAGCGGCCTAAACAGATTTTTGGGTTGGCGCTGAACCTGTGGGAGCGGGCTTGCTCGCGAAGGGGCCCTGCCAATCAACATTGATGTTGGATGACACACCGCTTTCGCGAGCAAGCCCGCTCCCACAGGGGATCTGTGTTTCTTCAGGTTCTACTGCTGAGTACCTCAGCAATGCTGCGGCGCCTGGCATGTAGCTCACTGGCATGGATCAACTGTTCAAGGTCTTCCGGGGTGACGTCGAAGAAGGCTTCCATGTCCGCCAGGGCCAGTTTCAGGTCCTGGGCGGTGATCGCCTGGCTGTCGGGGACGGGCATCATCGGTGCCGGTTCAGCGGGACGTTTTGGGTAACGAATGCGCGTCAGGTTGTTGTAGGCCAGGGCGCTGAGCAACATGGTCGATCCGCTGAGCATCACCGGGCCGAGGGCTTTCCAGTCGAGGGCAATGGTCGCCGGGTCTGCCAATACCAACAGCAACGCCAAGGCCCCGGCCGGTGGATGCAGGCAACGCAGCCAGCACATCAGAATCAGCGCCATGCCCGCCGCCAGGCAAGCGCTGCCAAGGGTTCGCCCGAGCACGTGAGCGACCAGCAGCGCAACCACCCCGGCGCTGAGGTAGCCGCCGAGAATCGACCAGGGCTGGGCGAGGGCGCCGGAGGACACGGCGAACAGCAACACGGCCGATGCACCCAGCGGACCGATCAGGTGCTGCGCCACTGGCATGCCGAATACCTGGCTGCAGAGCCAGACGCTGAACATCGTGCCCAACGACATGCCGATCGCGGCGCGGCTCCATTCGGAGGGGCGGGTGTTGATGGCGGCGGGAAACCAGCGAGCGAACATGATTCAGACGATCCGTTGAAAAAAACCTAGGCAAAAAAAAGGCTTAGCTGGGATACCCAGAAAGCCCTTGAAGTTGTTCCAACTATTGGGGGAGGAACGGGCACAGTGTGCCGTTCAATCCTGATGCTGACAAATTCATATTAATGCAGTTTTAGTGCATTAATTTTGCTGTAACGCCACCCGACGACCGCTCATGAAACACAGGAAACCGCCCATGGCGGTCAGCGCGCTCAGGGCATAAAACATCGTGGGCGCCGGGGTGTGCATCAGCAGGAAACCGCAAATCACCGGGCTCAAGGCACCGCCCAGGGCCGCGAGGTTTTGCGCGCCGTAATAACTACCGCGCAGTTCTTCCGGGGCCAGGGTGTCGACGAAGAGGAATTCGGCGGGGTAAATGATCATTTCACCGAGGGTGAAGATGAACATGGCCACGCACCAGCTCACCAGGCTGTCGGCCAGGCTGAAGCCGATCAATCCGACGATGAACAGGCTGGTACCGCCCGCGATCCAGTAACGCAATTGTTCGCGTTTGAGGAAACGGCCGATCTGGTATTGCAGCAGGATCACGCTGATCGCATTGCAGGCGAGCAGGACGGCCATGGTTTCCAGTGCCCGTTTGGAATCGTGGGTCACCAGCAGGTATTGCGACAGGTACAGGGTGAAACGGCCATGAACCACGGTACTGAGCAGGCAGCCGCAGGTGAACATGATCAGCGTGCGGTCGTTCTTCAGGGTGACCAGGGTCTTGAGAAAACTCTGGGGCTGGCCGATTGCGGGTGTCTGGGCCGGGTCCTTCGGTATCCCGATCATCAGGAAAATACTGAAGAACGCGATGCCGCCGGCGATCAGGAACGGTGCAATCGGATACACCCCGGCAATCACCACGCCCAGCATCGGGCCGGTGGCGTAGCCGATGTTGGTCAAGGTGTAGCGCAGGGAAAACGCCTTGGCGCGCTGGCCTATGGGCAGGTTTTCGCTGAGGATCGCCTTCGAGCCGATCAGGAACAGCGCCGAGGCGGTTTCGGTGATCACCAGGGTGGCGGTGGTCAGGTAGAGGTTGTCGGCGAAGGTCAGCAGCACGAAGCCGATGGCGCTGGAGAGCATCGCCAGAATCAGTAGGCGGCGCTTTTCGAGGCGGTCGATGATGTAACCGCCGTAGAGCGCGAGCAGGGTGGCGATAAACACCGCGATGCCCAGCAGCAAGCCGACATCCTGTTGGTTGAGGCCGAGTTTGTTGCTCAGGAACAGCGTCAGCAGCGGGCTGGTGATGGCGCGGCTGACGACGATGGTCAGCGAAACGATCATCAACCGGCGGATAACGAGTGAGTAAGTGGCCACGGTGGTGCAAATATCCTTATTTAGATTTTAGTGTTCGTCGTAACACCCAGTCGCTGCCATTCGCGAGCAAGCCCGCTCCCACAGTTGATCTTCAGTGATCACCAATTTTGTGTCCACTGAAGATCAACTGTGGGAGCGGGCTTGCTCGCGAAGAGGGCGGATCAGGCAACGCAATGTTCAAGTCAGCCACCGATCCAGAGTCCCAGCCGACTCCAGTTCGTCCAACTTCCACAACTGCTCAAGCAGTTCCGCCGCTTGCTCCCGCGGCATCACCCGCACCGCCAGGCTGAAAAACTTCTCCTCCAGCGCCGCATCACTCAACGGATTGCCCGGCGCACCCAGTGGCGGGTCGACACACAGGCTCGCCTGCCGACCGTCCACGGTCCGCACGCTGACGACGGGCTCGCCATCCTCTGACAGTTGCGGGTCCACTTCAAGGCGGATGCGCGACATCCAGTGAGCAATCCTTGGATCGCCCCGTTGTTCATCGTCATACGCCTCCAGCCGGCAATGACCCTGCACCAGCCGGGCCGCGAGGGCATACCGCAGGCTCATCTGCGCCGCCGCCAGCGTGCTGACATCGCGTCCGCCGCACATGTCCTGCAGAAACCCGCACAACGACACCTGGACGTCCTCGACTTGATCCGCGCTGACCTGCAGTTGATCCAGCAACAGCCCCAGCGCATCGATGGCCGAATGTGTTCCGCGGCACGCGGCATGAGGTTTGATCGAGCAGCGAGCGAGTTTCCACACGACGCCCAGGTCGGCATCCAGCGCGTCAGGTTGTGCAGTCTCACTTGCCAAAGTCTTGAGAAATCCGCCCCAGACATCATCGAATAATCGGGTCGGCCCGCTGATGCCTCGCTGGGCAAATCGCGCCGCCAGCAATCCACCCTCGGCGGCACGACCACTGTGAAGTTTTTTACTTTGCGAGCCGTCGTGGATAAACGCCCATAACCCCCCACTGAAACTGCCGGCAATGCCCAGCGCCGAGACGGTTTGCCCGATATCCAGTCCGAGAATTCGCGCACTGGCCGCCGCCGCACCGAACACGCCGCAGGTGGCGGTGGAGTGCCAGCCGGCGCCGTTGTGGGCTGAGTAGCTGCCGCAGGCTTCGAGCACCCGACGGCCGATTTCGTAGCCGATTACCACAGCGGTGATCAACTCCCGGCCATTCACCGGTTTTCCAGACATCGACACCGCAGACATGACTGCCGGCAGCACCACCGCGCCAGAATGGTCGCAGCCCCCGGTGTCGTCCAGCTCCAGGGCGTGGGCGGCGACACCATTGAGCATGGCGGCCTGAGCCGCGCCGGTGCGCTGATCGGTGCCCCAGATCAGCGTGCTCCCGGTTTCCCCGTCGAAGACCTGCCGTGCCTGCTTGGCTACCTCGCTGCCAGCCCCGGCCAGGGTCGCGCCGAAGGTGTCGAGTATGTGCCGCTTGGCTTGGGCCACCAGTGCGGGCGGCAAGTCTTCGAATCGGCTGTCGACGCAGAACTGCGCCAGTCGCTGCATCCGTTCACTCATGAAAGGTAATCCCGATAATGCCGCTCATACACGGCCGTCGGATGGTCCTCGGTCACCGGCAGCGCCGATTCAGCCCACCATTGAGCGACGTCGGCACCCGTGGCAATCCACACGTCATCGTGCTGTTGAATCCCCTCCAGCAACTCGCGCAACACGCCAATCCGTCCGGGCGTAGCAATGATCTCCGGGTGCAGCCGTAGCACATAACACAAGCCAAACCGGTGAAACCCGGCGAAGTCCATTTGCAGGTTGCCCAGGGTGTGGCTGTAAGAAGCGATCCGCGATTGCGCCGGCGGTACGGCCGGGCTCAGGTTGAAAGCGAAGTAGGGTTCGTCTTCCAGTTCGTAGTGCAACGGCAACTCGATGACGTCGGGCGCCGTCGGATGAGCGAATGGCAAATCATCACCGCGCCACGACGATGACCAGCGTATGCCGTGATCCTTCAACGCCCCGATGAAACCCGGCGCACCGTTGCCGGCCGGGATGCGAAAGCCCGTCGGGCGCTGGCCAGTCAGCGCGCTCAACGCCTCACAGCCTTTGGCAATCTCGGCGCTTTGCTCGGTGAGACTCAGGTTGTCGTAGTTCTGGTGGTGATAACCGGCGCAGGCGATCTCATGTCCACCGGCCTGGATTGCCCGAATGTGCCCGGGGTTTTCCTCGGCGACGATACCGGGAATAAACCAGCTGCTGGAAACCCCCTGTTCGTCGAACAAACCGAGCAAACGGTCGACGCCGCGTTGGGTGCCATAGCGCCAGACCGACAGCGTCTTGTCGCGCCCGGCGACTTCCGGGGCCTGGGTCAGGATGCCGTGGACGTCGTTGTAATCGACGGTCAGTACCACGGCGCAGCGGTAGCCTTTGGGCCAGACAGTGGAATCAGCCATGGTGATGCTCCTTCAGCCACCACTGGGCGACATCGCGGCACGTGGCGAACCACACGTCATCGCGCTGGCGCATGTGTTCGAAGAGTTTTTCCAGCAGCAGGATGCGTCCTGGTTTGCCGGTGATCTTGGGGTGGAACAGAGTGGTCAGGCACAACCCTTCGTTCATCGCACCGTCGTATTCGCGGCACCAGTTATCGAGGGTCAGCGCGTAGCTGGCGGTGCGGTCCAGCCCGGAAGGAAAGTCCGGCGCGCGGGTGTAGGCGAGGGAGGCGTAATCGTCCATTTCCCAGCGACCGGGGATTTCCACCAGCGGTGTTTCGTGGCCCGGCACGTTCACCAGGTACGGCCGGTCATCACCGCGCATGCTGCTGGAGTAGGTCACGCCGGCATCTACCAGCATCGCCGGGGTTTCGGCCCGCCAGTCGCCGGACGGAGTGCGAAACCCTTCGGCGCGGATGTTCAAGTGCTTCCAGAACACCTCGCGGGATTTGTTCATCACGTCCTTTTGCTGTTCCAGCGTCAAGGCGTAAAAGGATTCGTGTTTGTAGCCGTGGTAGGCCACTTCATGCCCGCGCTCGACAATCGCCTGGCACTGTTTCGGCCAGTTCTCCACGACCCAGGCCGGGACGAAGAACGTCGTCGGGATTTGGTACTCATCGAGCACATCGAGGATTCGTGGCAAGGCGCGGTAAGGGCCGTAACCACCAAAACCGAAGTACTCGGGCTTGCGCCAGATCGAGCCGTTGAGCATGGCATCGCCGGTCGGGCCGTCGAGGTCGAAGGCCAGGGCGAGGCAGGCTTTGTGTTGGTCGGGCCAGGTGGGTTGGGGTGAGGAGGACATGGGTGTGGCACTCCATAATTCCATAGGTAAAACACAAAACCCTGTGGGAGCGGGCTTGCTCGCGAAGGGGCCGTATCAGTCAATGAATATGTCGAATGACACACCGCATTCGCGAGCAAGCCCGCTCCCACATTTGGTCCGGGTCGCCTGCTTAATTATTTGCCGGCGTTAATGGTCACAGTCTTGATCGCACCCAACTCCAGGTCCCATTTCTTCAGGATCGTCTGGTAAGTGCCGTCATCGACCATGCTCTGCATCGCCACTTTCACCGCCTCACTCAGCTCAGGCTTTTTCTTGCTCACGCCCAGCCCGGTGAACTGCTTGGAGATCGGCAGGCCCACGGTTTTGTACATGTCCTTTTCCTGAGTCTTCAGGTAGGGCAAGGTCTCGCTGCCCTGCATGGCGGCGTCGATACGGCTCTGACGCAATTGCGCGCGGGCATCGGCCGAGCCTTCGGTGCCGATCACGTTGATCGCAGGCTTGCCGGCGGCTTCGCAATTGGCCTTGCTCCACTCGGCGATTTCCGCCGGGAAGGTGGTGCGGCGGCTGGTGCCGACTTTCTTGCCACACAAATCAATGATCTCGTTGAAATCCTTGTTCTTCTGCAAGGTGTAGAACTGCGGGCCACTGGTGAAGTAGTCGACGAAGGTCACGCTGGCCTGACGTTCGGCGGTGTCGGTCATGCCCGACATCACCATGTCCACGCGGTCGGTGGTCAGCGCATTGATCATTTGCTCGAAACCGGTTTCCTGCCATTTGATCTTCACGCCCAGACGTTCGGCCAGGGCATTGCCCAGGTCATAGTCGAGGCCGGTGAGGGTGTTGGTGGCCGGGTCCTTGAAGTCCATCGGCGGATAGTTCGGCATGATCGCGACCACGACCTCGCCTTTTGCTTTGATGCTGGCCGGTAGTTCGGCGGCCCAGGTGAAGCCGGAAGCCATAACGCCTGCGAGTACTGCTGGGATAACAATGTTCTTCATGGTCGTTCTCTTATGAGTGTTGTGAGCGCCAAAGGGCGCTTAGGTTCGAACGGCAGAAATGAAGCTTTGGGTGCGTGGGTTTTGCGGACTTATTAGTATTTCTTCGGGGCTTCCAGCCTCCACGATCTGCCCGCCGTCCATGAACACCATGCGGTTGGAAACTTCGCGGGCGAAGCCCAGTTCATGGGTGACGACGATCATGGTCATGCCGGTTTGCGCCAGATCGCGCATCACCGACAGCACCTCACCGACCAGTTCCGGGTCGAGTGCCGAAGTGGGTTCATCGAACAGCATCAGCTTGGGTCGCATGGCCAGTGCGCGGGCAATGGCGACGCGTTGTTGCTGACCCCCCGAGAGTTCGATCGGGTAGCTGTTGCGCTTGTCGGCCAGGCCGACGCGAGCGAGCAATTCCAAGGCTTCTTCGTGCGCCTCTTTGGGCGAACGCTTGAGCACCTGACATGGCCCTTCGATGATGTTTTGCAGCACGGTCATGTGCGGGAACAGGTTGAAGCGCTGGAACACCATGCCGGTGGCCAGGCGTTGACGGGCGATCTGCGACTCGTTGAGTTCGTGCAGCTTGTTGCCGACGATCCGGTAACCCACCAGTTCGCCGTCGACCCAAAGACCGCCCTTGTCGATTTTTTCCAGCTGGTTGATGCAACGCAGCAAGGTGCTTTTGCCGGAGCCGGACGGGCCGATGATGCACAGCACTTCGCCTTGCTCGACTTCGATGTTGATGTCCTTGAGCGCGTGGAAATGGTCGTAGTACTTGTTCAGGCTCACGGCCTTGACGATGCTTCTCATGTGGGGCTCCTCAAGAACGCTTGCCGGCGCCGCGAGCGAAACGACGCTCCAGACGGCTTTGACCGAAGGACAGGACGGTGACCGTGGCCAGGTACCAGATACCGGCGACGATCAGCAGCTCCATCACGCGGGCGTTGGCGTAGTAGATGTTCTGGGCGTTGTAGAGCAGTTCCGAGTACTGGATGACGCTCGCCAGGGAGGTCATCTTCACCATGCCGATGAACTCGTTACCGACCGGCGGAATGATCACCCGCATGGCTTGCGGCAGGATGATTCGGCGCAGCGCTTGCAGGCGAGGCATGCCGATCGACTTGGCGGCTTCGTACTGGCCGGTGTCCACCGACAGCAGGCCGGCACGCACCACTTCGGCGGTGTAGGCGCCCTGGTTGATGCTCAAGCCGAGGAGGGCGGCCGCGAACGGGGTCATCAGGCTCACGGTGTCCATTTCGAACAGACCGGGGATGCCGATGGTGGGGAAGATCAGCGCCAGGTTGAACCACAACAGCAGTTGCAGGATCAGTGGCGTGCCGCGAAACAGCCAGGTGTAGGTCACCGCCACGTAGCGCAGGATCGGGTTGGCCGACATGCGCATGATCGCGGTGATCACCCCGAAAACAATGCCCAACGCCATCGCTAGTACCGCCATGACGATGGTGTTGAGCAGGCCCCACATGATCGCCTGGGAAGTGAGGAACTGGCCGATGTAAGACCACTCGATCTTGCCTTCGGCGAAGGCTCGCACCAGTCCGAGAATCGCAATGACAATCACGGTGGCGAAGAAAATCCGCCCGTAGTAACGCCGTGGCACATGGTGGTACTGGGTGATATCGAACTGGTTTTCCGCCAGTTTGCGCTCCGACTGGAGTCGTTCTGCCTGAGTCTGGCTCATGTTGTTTCTCCGTACACTTGGTAATTCAGGCCAACCACAATCCCTGTGGGAGCGGGCTTGCTCGCGAATGCGGTGTGTCATTCAACATAAATGGCGACTGACACGGCCCCTTCGCGAGCAAGCCCGCTCCCACAGGTTTTGTGTGCTGCTTCAGAGCCGGAAAC
The DNA here is from genome assembly GCF_019956495.1 of Pseudomonas sp. BF-B-26. Classification (NCBI taxonomy): domain Bacteria; kingdom Pseudomonadati; phylum Pseudomonadota; class Gammaproteobacteria; order Pseudomonadales; family Pseudomonadaceae; genus Pseudomonas; species Pseudomonas sp. BF-B-26. Next base: position 24,123 of record NZ_JAHBDP010000146.1, read on the forward strand.
CTTGATAGTTCTCGGTCCATTCGTGCTGCGTAGCCAGGGCCGTTTTCAACCGCCCGATTTGCTCGCGCACCTGTTGCGGTGCGGTGCCGCCCCAGCCACTGCGGGCGGCGATGGCGGCTTCGAGGGTCAGGCTGTCGCGCACTTGCGCGGTCAGGCGCGGGTCAATCTCGGCCAACAGCGCCGGCGAGGCTTCCCACAGTTCGATGTCATGTTTCTCGCAGGCCTGGACCAGCGCACCGGTGATTTCGTGGGCTTCCTTGAACGGCACGCCGCGCATGGCCAGCCAGTCGGCGACTTCGGTGGCGAGGGTGAAACCCAGTGGCGCCTGACGACGCAACTCTTCGACGTTGACCTTCATGGTCGCGACCATCCCGGCCATGGCTGGCAGCACCAGCAACAGGGTGTCGACACTGTCGAGCACGCCGTTTTTGTCTTCGCTCAAGTCGCGGTTGTACGACAGCGGCAGGGATTTCAGCGTGGAAAGCAGGCCGGTCAGGTTGCCGATCAGGCGACCCGCCTTGCCCCGGGCCAGTTCAGCGATGTCCGGGTTTTTCTTCTGCGGCATGATCGAGCTGCCGGTGGCGTAGGCATCGTCCAGCGCGACCCAGCGAAATTGCCGCGACGACCACAGGCAGAACTCTTCGGCGAGCCGGGAAATGTTGATCCCGAGCATGCTGGCGATAAACAGGAACTCGGCGACGTGATCGCGGCTGGCCACGGCGTCGATGGAGTTTTCACACACGCCGCTGTAACCCATTTCCTTGGCCGACTGCTGCGGCAAGCGCGCGATGGCGGAACCGGCCATGGCCGCCGCGCCGAGTGGCGACAGCGAAGTGCGCACGTCCCAGTCCACCAGGCGTTGCACGTCACGCAACATGGATTGGGCGTGGGCCAGCAAGTGGTGAGCGAAAACGATCGGCTGGGCTTGCTGCAGGTGAGTGAACCCCGGGCAGATGCTTTCGATGTGCTGCTCGGCCTGATCCACCAGTGCTTGTTGCAGGGCCAGGACTTCAACGGCCAGGGTGCGGACGTGATCACGCAGGAACAGGCGCAGGTCGTTGGCGGTCTGGTCGTTGCGTGAACGGCCGGCGCGCAGCTTGCCGCCGAGGGCGCCGAGGCGTTCGGTCAGCAGGCGTTCGATGAAGGTGTGGACGTCTTCGTCGTCCAGGGTCGGCGCGATGCTGCCGGCGCCGAAGTCATCACCGATGCGCCCCAAAGCGTCGAGCATGGTCAGGGTTTCTTGTTCGCTCAGCAGCCCGGCGCGCTGCAATTCACGGGCATGCGCCTTGGAACCGGCGAGGTCATACGGGGTGAGGCGAAAGTAGCGCTCGGGGCAACGGGACAAGGCCGCCAGGGCTTCGGACGGGCCGCTTTTGAAGCGGGCACCCCAGAGACGGTCGGTGGTTTGAGACATTGTTGTTTTCCTCGTCGGTAAAGCGAACTGAAATCGATGTGCAGAGCCAGGAACATCTGCCGGAAATGATTCGGGCGTGGTTCGGCTTAAGCAGTTTTCAAGAGGGCAGTTGCATCGTTGCGAGAGCTGATCGAAGTGTCAGCTTTTAATAGTTCGAAATCAGTGAGTTGGCACTGATGTGCGGGATTTATTAGCGGTTGCCAAGCCTGGTTTTCTGTGGTCATTATTATTTACCAGCACTGTTTTTGTTGTTGGACACAGGTTGTTGAATAGGGCGCCAGAGGTAAATAGGCATTATGGAAACCCCACTTTCCAATTCCGGAAACCCGCCGCTGAAAACGGGTCATCGGGCACCGCTGACCCTCAGCGGTCTGGACTTCAAACTGCTCAAAGTATTCAAGGCCGTGGTCGAGGCCGGCGGCTTCAGTGCCGCCCAGAACGAGCTGAATGTGGGACTGGCAGCCATCAGCAAACAGATCTCCGACCTGGAGATCCGCATCGGCATGCGCCTGTGCACCCGCGGTCGCGAGGGTTTTCACCTGACCGAAGAGGGTCGCCTGGTGTATCAGGCATCCATTGATTTATTTGCCTCGGTCGACAACTTTCGTGATCGCCTTAGTTCAGCGCAAAACGAACTGATCGGTGACCTTGGTGTGGGAGTTATTGATAATACGATTTCCGATGTTAATTCGCCGTTAGTTGCTGCGCTTAGAATAATTAATGAGACATCGCCGAAAGTAAGATTCCAACTTCAAGCCTCTCAGTTGGATGAAGTGGAAAGAGGCGTGGTAGAGGGGCGGTTAGTGGCGGGGATCGTGCCGGTTTATCAGAAACGCGAAGAGTTTGATTACTACACGCTTTATGAAGAGCGCTCCGAAGTTTATTGTGCGGTCGGTCATCCGTTATTCACGGTGCCGGAGGCAGAAATCGGCAGTCATGTACTCAAGGATTACGAGTGCATCAACCACCGCTACGCGATTCATCGCGACAAACTGAATTTTGCCCACTACGACAGCTTTTCTGCCTCAGCCAGCCAGGTCGAAGCGGTGGCATTGTTGATCAAGACCGGGCGTTTCGTGGGTTTTCTGCCACAGCATTACGCCGCATCGATGGTCGCTCAGGGGCAGTTTCGGGCGGTGCGTCCGGACCTCATCCACATCGTCACGCCGTTCAATCTGATCCTTCGCCACAACACCGTGCGCAGTCCGCTGGTCAAGGCGTTTGCCCAGGCGTTGGGGGTTGATTTGAAGGCGCCGGTGTGATGTCGACAACACGCGAAACGTGGTCTGAATCGATCGGATTAATCGCGACTTGCAGCAACTTGTTGCGCTGAAAAACTTACGACTGCTGCGCGTTCGAATGCAGGCTTCGCCAGGTGCTACATAAAGCTTGGTGTACACCGTAATGCTCGGGGTTACAGGTGGACCTACATAGTGGTTGCTTTGATTGGGTGTATATCCGTTACCGAGGAAACGGATATGTACCCAATCCAATCCCCCTGACTACGGTTTCACATGCAGCAGGATGTAATCGTTTTTGTCGAAACTGCCGCTCAACACGGGCGGCAACGCTCCCAACGGCGTGCCCTGCAGGGCGCGGTAGTCGTTTTCATCCATCATCAACCACGCTGGCCGCTGAAGGTTTTCCAGTTCTTGGGTCGATTCGGTGAAAACCGGCTGCAAGTCCTGTTCGATGTTGACCATGAACTTGATCGCCTTGGCGTCTTTACCCATGGCGTGCAGCACCAGGGGCGCCGGGTCTTTCTGGACCAGTGCAAAGGCCGCGCGGCTGAAAGTCCGGGTGTCGTAGAGTCGGCGTTCGACCGGTTCGAATACCAGTATGTAGACCGACCACAGCGCCAGGACCGCACACGAGGCCAGTGTCTGAGCCCGCCAGCCGGGGCGCAAAAGCACCGCCAGCGCAATGACTTGCAGCACGCCGAGGATGATCAGAATTGCAGGCAGTGGCGGCAATTGCTCGGAAAAACGTCGGTGAGCGACCATCAATCCAACGGCCAACAGGGCGGGAATCAATAACCACACCCCTTGCATCAACCCCCGCAACCAGGCGAATACCCGACCTTGCGCCACCTGAAACGGATACGCCGCAATGATCGCTGCCATGGGCAACATCGGCAGCAGATAGCGGGCCTTTTTGGCCTGGGGAATCGAGAGCCCGACCATCACGATCAGGCCGGCTGCCGTGCAGTACTGCAACAGGCGCAATGCAGGACCGGCCTGCCGTGGAGTTGTCAGCCAGACGGCGGCCAGTACCAGCAATGCCAACGGGTACGCGAGCGCATAGTTGCCCACCGAGCTGGTGAAGTAATACAGCGAACCGCTGACGCCTTCGCTACCGTCCATGCGCCCCATGAACTGCATGCGCACCACGTCGTGCATGAACTCCGGGCCGCCGGTGGTTTCCGCCAGCCACAGCAGCACGCCAATGCACAAGCCCAGCAGCACCGACGCCATCAGGCCAAAACCAAAAAAATGCTGCCATTGTCGATTGAGCAAGAAATAGCTGCACAGCATGCCCGTGGGAATCACCAGCCCGATCGGCCCGCGAATCCCGAAACCCAGCAGCAACAAGGCAAAGATCAGCCACCACCGGCGCTTTGCTGCGAAATGATCGGCGGCATAGCCCAGGTAGAACACCGAAAACGCCACCGCCGCGAGCATCAAATCCAGGGACACGGCACGGGCTTCGGTGACAAACGTGTTGGTCAGCAGCATCAGGGCGATGCTCAGCAACGCCCAGCGCTGGGAGTAGGGCGCCAGCAACCGGTACATCAACGTGACGATCACCGCCCCGGCAATGGCGCTCGGCAACCAGGCACTCAGGCTGTTGACCTGACCGAACGGGAGTGACAGCAGCCAGGTGAACAGCGTCGCAAGCGCCGAATAGTCCGCATACGGCTGGCCATAGGTGGTCGGAAAAACCGACGGCCCGTGGCGCAGCATTTCCTGAGCGAACAACACGAAGCGCGAATCGAAGCCGATCACCGCCTGCTGATACACCCCGGCGCTGAACAGCAGCAGCGCCAACAGTCCCAGGCCTAGCGACTGTCGGCGGATACCAGGTGACATCGCAATCAAGCGGTGACCGACGCAGCAGGCCACTGCTGATGCGGAATCGGCAGATTGCGCGATTCACCACGGCCCATCGGGAAGTACTTGAAGCCGGCGCGAGCCAGGCGATCGGCGTCGTAGAGGTTGCGTCCGTCGAAGATTATCGGTGCGTTGAGCCGCTGTTGGATCAGGTTGAAATCCGGGGCCTTGAACTGCTGCCATTCGGTGCAGATGATCAACGCGTCAGCGCCGGACAATACCGATTCCGGTGTGCCCATGAGCATCAACTTGGGTTCATCGGGATACAGTTGCTGGGTTTCCTGCATGGCTTCCGGGTCGAACGCGCGGACGCTGGCTCCGGCGGCCCACAGTGATTCGAGCAGCACCCGACTCGGTGCATCGCGCATGTCGTCGGTGTTCGGTTTGAACGCCAGTCCCCACACGGCAAAGGTCTTGCCGCGCAAATCGCCCTTGTAGAACGCGTTGATGCGCTCAAACAGCTTGTGCTTCTGACGCTCGTTGATTGCTTCTACCGCTTTCAGCAAATCGTTGGAGCAATGCGCCTCTTCAGCGCTGTGGATCAGCGCGCGCATGTCCTTGGGAAAGCACGAGCCGCCATAACCGCAGCCGGGGTAGATGAAATGGTAGCCAATGCGCGAATCGGCGCCGATGCCCAGGCGCACCGATTCGATGTCGGCGCCCAGGTGTTCGGCCAGTTCGGCGATCTGGTTGATGAAGCTGATCTTGGTCGCCAGCATGCAGTTGGCGGCGTACTTGGTCAGCTCGGCGCTGCGCAGGTCCATGAACATGACCCGGTCATGGTTGCGGTTGAAGGGCGCGTAGAGGTCACGCATCACGTCACGCACTTCATCGCGTTCGCAACCGATGATGATCCGGTCCGGGCGCCGGCAATCGGCGACGGCCGAGCCTTCTTTCAAAAATTCCGGGTTGGAGACGATATCGAACTGCAGCAAGCGGCCGACCTTGACCAGGCACTTGTCGATGTGCGCGCGCAAGGTGTCACCCGTGCCCACCGGCACCGTGGATTTCTCCACCAGAATCACCGGTTGTTCACGATGACGCGCCACGGCTTCTCCCACCGACAGCACATAACTCAGATCCGCCGAACCATCGTCCCGGGACGGTGTGCCGACCGCGATAAACAATACCTGACCATGCTGCACCGCGAATTTTTCGTCGCTGGTGAACTGTAGACGTTTGGCTTCCAGGCTTTCACGCACCAGGCTGGCCAGCCCCGGTTCGAAAATGCTCACGTGGCCTTGCTGCAACAGCTCGATTTTTTTCTCGTCAATGTCCATGCAGACCACGTCGTGGCCAACTTCTGCCAGGACGGCGGCTTGCACCAGACCAACGTAACCGCTACCAAATACACTGATTTTCATGGAGCACTCCTGAGTTCGCGCGTGCGAGCAGGCCGAGAGTTAATGGTAATGACACCGAGGATGACCAGGGCCACCCCGATGGTTTTTGAAAGGCTGAATGTTTCGTTGAACAGCGGCAGGCTGGCGGCCAGCAGGTACACCAGCGCGTAGCTGATGCTCAGCAGTGAATAAGCCCGGCCCAGCGGTAAATCCCGCAGGGCGGCAAGCCAGCTGAGCATCGACAGGGCGTAAGCGAAAATGGCGACCAGCACCACGGCGACAGCGCTCAGATCGATGCTGGTGGTGAGCCAGTGCTCGGGCGATGGCAGGCGGCTCATGCTCCAGCGCATGCCCAATTGCGCGGCACTGACCAACAGTACGCTGCCCAGTGCGAAGGTAATTCCGCGACGCAGGTTCATGTGTGTTGCCCCAGCAGCACCACGCCACCGATCACCAGCGCCACACCCAACCAGTGGCGACGGTCGATGGTTTCGTGGAAAACGAAGCGGGCGACCAGGGTGATCAGTACGAAGTTGAGGCTCAGCATCGGGTAGGCGATGCCGACTTCAAGGCGCTGCAACACCAGCAGCCACACCAGCAAGCCCAATCCCAACGCGGCGAGCGCCAGCCACAGCCACGGCGAACGCAGTTTCTCGCTCCAGCCCGAGGCCTTGTCGCGCCAGCTTTCAACAGCGTATTTCTGGGCGATCTGACCCAGGCAGGTGAGGAGGCAGGCGGTCAAGAGCAGTAGCAGGCTCATGACGCCTCCTGAGGGAAAATCAGAATCACAATGTTGCCTTGTTCATAGCGCTTGCCATCCTTGGGCAGCCGTTCGATTTCGCGCAGTTCGTCATCACCCTTGATGCGCATCACCACGCCGACCGAACCGCTCTGGCGGGCATCGCGCATCCATGCTTGAACCTGGTTCGGGTCGACTCGCTGCTGTGCGCCGTCAGGATAGGCGAGGCCATATTTCAATTCGCCTATTGTGTTGTACAACGCCACGTCCGGGCGCTTCAGGCGCCAGGCCAGGGCCCCGGCGGCGCCGAGGTCGTTGCTCAGCAACTGGTCGGTCTGGCCGAGTTCCTCGGTATGTTCGAGGATGAACTGGTCGGGCATCTTGTTGGCGACCACCGATTCGGGCAGCCCGGCCGGCAACAAGCCGATCAGCAGCAGACTGCCGAAGGCCGGCGCTGCCCAGCATTGCAAGGGTCTGAAGGCTTGCAGCAGGTTGGCCATGATCCAGCCGGTCAGGCCGATGAACACCAGCACCAGGTTGTGCAGTTCATGGTTGTAGAGCGGCTTTTTCAGTTGCAGGTAGACCAGGGCCACCAGGATCGTCACGCCCAGTATCAGGTTCAGCAAACCATTGATGCCCAGTACCCGGCCTTGCTCAAGCTTCAAGCGGTCCACCAGTGCGTGGCCCAGCAGCAACGCCAGCGGTAACAGGCACGGCAGGATGTAGCTCGGCAATTTGCCTTTGCTGAGGCTGAAAAACAGCAGCGGCATCAACAGCCACAACAACAGGAAAGCGATATTCGACTGACGTCGTGTTTGCCACGCCTGCCGCAACGCCGCTGGCAACAACGCCACCCACGGCAGACTGAACACCACCAGCAACGGCAAGTAGTAGTACCACGGGGCGTCATGCTGGGCATCGTCCCCGGCGAAGCGGCGGATGTGTTCGTGCCAGAAGAAGAACCGCCAGTAATCGGACTCCTGGCCATGCACCGCCAAGGCCCACGGCAAGCTGACGGCGATGGCCACGACAATCGCCAACGGCCCGTAGATCAGCAGCTCACGCCAGCGTTTTTGCCAGAGCATCCAGGGCAGGGCGATCAACACCGGCAACAACCAGGCGAGGAAACCCTTGGTCATGAACCCCATGCCGCAGGCCAGGCCTAACCCGGCCCAACTGATCAGGCGTTGGGTGCGGTCGACGCTGTCCAGCGCAAACCACAAAGCGACCAGGCTCAAATTGACCCAGAACGTGAATTGCGGATCGAGATTGGCGTAGCCCGCCGCGCCGGCGATGACGGTGAGACTCATGTACAGCAGCGCACAGGCAAAACTCTTGCGTGGATCGTTCCACATCCGGCGAGCGATGAGGTAACACAGCAACACACTCAGCCCGGTGCTCAGGGCGGAGGCAAACCGCACGCCGAACAGGTTCTGGCCAAACAGTGCCTGGCTGGCGGCGATCATCCAGTAGCCGGCCGCGGGTTTTTCGAAATAACGCAAACTCATGAAATGCGGCGACACCCAGTTACCGCTCAGGAGCATGTCCTGGCTGATCTGGGCGTAGCGGGTTTCGTCGGGAATCCATAAGCCGTGGCTGCCCAGCGGCAGCAGATACGCCAGCAAGAAGATGCCCAGCAACAACGGCAATGCCCAGCGCTTGCTCATACGCCTTGTACTCCCAACCAGCCTTCGCGACCTTCCAGGGTGCCGCGCAGCACTCGGCCGACCGGCAAGGTGTCGGGGTTTTCGGGCAGCAGATCGCCCAAGGGTTGAAAATGGATGTCTCGCTGGCGCGCATCGGCGAGCAGTTTGCGGAAATCGTTGGCCATCAGAATCCCTTCTACTTCGGCATGGATCGTATAGACGTTGAGTTTTTCGGGGTTGAAGCGATCAAGAATGAAGGCGTTGAAGTCCTTGGCCGCCACGTGGGGGCCGACTACCTCATCGAACGTCGGCAGGTCCACCGGAATCTGTGGCGCACCCAAACCACCATCGGCCAATCTCGGCTGGAACAGGCTCTGGCCCCGGCAATCGCTGTTGTAGCGAAAGCTGAACGCTTGCTTGGCCTCGATCACGCGCTCGTCCGCCCGCCACCCGGCGGATGCCGAGCACTCGACGTTTTGCCCGAGGATATCGCAGAGCGTGTCCACGCCCCGACGAAGTTGCTCGATCAGCTGCTTGTCGCTCCAGCGTCCGGCATTGGCCTGCCAGCCGTGATGATCCCAGGCGTGCAGGCCGACTTCATGCCCGGCGGCCACGGTTTGACGCATCAAATGCCCAAGATCACGACCGATCGGTTTGCCGGGCCACGCGGTGCCGGCCAGCAAGATGTCCCAGCCGTACAGGCCTGCCGCGTTGGAACGGAGCATTTTCCAGAGAAATTGCGGACGGATCAGGCGCCATAAGTGGCGCCCCATGTTGTCCGGCCCGACGCTGAAAAAAAACGTTGCCTTGACCTGCGCTTCATCGAGGATTTCCAGGAGCCGCGGCACCCCCTCACGGGTGCCTCGGTACGTGTCGACATCGATTCGAAGACCTGCCTGCATTAACGCTTGTCCGCGATTTCGAGCATGGCTTCACGCAAGAAGAAGTCCAGCGTGTTGCCGATGGTTTCACTCATTTCCACGGTCGGCGTCCAGTCCAGCAGGCGCTTGGCGTTGGCGATGCTCGGTTTGCGGTGCGACACGTCCTGATACCCGGTGCCGTAGAACGCTTTGCTTTCGACATCGCGGAACCCGGCGAACGGCGGGAAGTTGTCGCGCAACGGGTGGGCTTCGAACTGACGCAGCAGCTCTTCGCCCAACTGGCGGATGCTGGCTTCGTTGTCCGGGTTGCCGATGTTGATGATCTGGCCGTTGCAGGCGTCGTTGTCGTTGTCGATGATCCGCGCCAGGGCTTCTACGCCGTCGGCAATGTCGGTGAAGCAGCGTTTTTGCTCACCGCCATCGAACAGGCGAATCGGTGTGCCTTCCACCAGATTGAGGATCAGCTGGGTGATCGCCCGGGAACTGCCGATACGCGCCGAGTCCAGGCGGTCGAGGCGTGGGCCCATCCAGTTGAAGGGACGGAACAAGGTGAAGTTCAGGCCTTTCTGGCCGTAGGCCCAGATCACGCGGTCGAGCAGTTGCTTGGAGATCGAGTAGATCCAGCGCTGCTTGTTGATCGGACCGACGATCAGGTTGGAGGTGTCTTCGTCGAAATTCTGATCCTGGCACATGCCATAGACTTCGGAGGTCGACGGGAAGATCACGCGTTTGTTGTACTTGACGCAGTAGCGAACCAGTTTCAGGTTCTCTTCAAAGTCCAGCTCGAACACCCGCAGCGGGTTGCGGGTGTATTCGATCGGCGTGGCGATCGCCACCAGTGGCAGGACCACGTCGCACTTCTTGATGTGGTATTCGATCCACTCGGAGTGGATGCTGATGTCGCCTTCGACGAAATGGAAGTTCGGGTGACTGCGCAGACGCTCGATGGCGTCCGAGCCGATGTCCAGGCCATAGACTTCGTATCTATCGTCACGCAGCAGGCGCTCGGACAGGTGATTGCCGATGAAGCCGTTGACGCCGAGGATCAGCACGCGCGTGCGACGCGGGGCGCGACCGGACTCGGCGCCACGCAGCACCGAACCGTCCACCAGGCCCAGCTCGTTGGCCAGTTGCGGGCCGCTCAGGTACAGGCCATTGTCGTTGCGCTGGCCGGCGGTAATCACCAGGGAATCTTCGCCGCAGGCGATTCGCAGCGGGTTGACGCTGATGACGCGACCAGGCGCTTGACCTTCATTGCCTTGGGCGACTTCTGCGCTCCAGACAATCAGCTTGTGCTCGCCCACGGCGCAGAACGCGCCTGGATACGGCTGGGTGACCGCACGGACCAGGTTGAACAGCTCTTCGGCGGGACGCTTCCAGACCAGTTTGCCGTCGGCTGGCGTGCGACGACCAAACACAGTGGCTTTGGATTCGTCCTGCGCCGTTTCGCTGATTTTGCCGGCGAGCAACTCAGGCAAGGTGTCACGCAGCAAGTCGGTGGCGGCCAGGCGCAACTTACCGTGCAGGGTCAACGCGGTGTCGCTGCGGTCGATGGCAACCTTTTGCTGGGCAATGATGGCACCGGCATCGGCACGCTTGACCATGCGATGCAAGGTAACGCCGGTTTCGGTTTCTCCGTTGACCAGCACCCAGTTGGCCGGCGCGCGTCCACGGTAGCGCGGCAGCAACGAACCGTGCAGGTTGAAGGCGCCTTTGCTGGCGATGGCCAGCAGCGGTTCGCTCAGCAGGTGGCGGTAGTAGAACGAGAACAGGTAATCCGGGTTGAGCTTGCTGATGCGCTCGATCCACAGCGGGTGGTTGGCATCTTCGGGGGCGTGCACCGGGATGCCATTGCGGGCGCACAGTTGCGCAACCGAGCCATAGAACGCGTTCTCCTTCGGATCATCGGCGTGGGTAAACACGGCAGCAATTTCAAAGCCCGAACTGAGCAGGGTTTCAATGCCGGCACAGCCGATATCGTGATAGGCGAAGACAATAGCTTTTGCACTCATGAGAGAACCTGATCTGAAGAAGTGGAAGTGAGGCCGTCAACGGTGACAACGGGAACAGGGGCAGCAGGCTGACTACGCAGAACCTTTTCGATAAAGAACCGGGGGCGGGCGCGCACGTCGCTGTACATGCGGCCCAAGTACTCGCCCAACAGGCCCATGCCGATGAACTGACCACCGGTGAAGATGAACAGCACGGCGAACAGTACGAAGGTGCCGTCGCCGGCCCAATGGGCGCCGAAGGCCAGGCGCAGCACGATCAGCAAACTGGCAAACAGCACGCCGAGGGCCGCCATGCCGAAGCCGACGATGCTCAGCAAACGCAGGGGCGTGGTGGTCATGCAGGTGATCAGGTCGAACATCAGATTGACCAGGCGCATCGGGCTGTACTTGGACTCCCCGTGTTCGCGCTCGGCGTGGAGCACGAGGATTTCCGTGGTGTGCCGGGCGAAGCTGTTGGCAAGGATCGGGATGAAGGTGCTGCGTTCACGGCAGGCGAGCATGGCGTCGACGATGGTTCGCCGGTAAGCGCGGAGCATGCAGCCGTAGTCAGTCATGGCGACGCCGGTGGAGCGCTGCACGGCCAGGTTGATCAGCTTCGACGGCCAGCGGCGCAGCGCCGAGTCCTGGCGGTTGTTGCGCACGGTGGCGACCACGTCATAACCCAGCTCGGCCTGAGCCACCAACCGCGGGATTTCTTCGGGAGGGTTTTGCAGGTCGGCGTCGAGGGTGATGACCACATCGCCCTTGCACTGCTCGAAACCGGCCATGATTGCCGCGTGCTGGCCGTAGTTGCGGTTGAGAATGACCGCCACCACCGGGCTGTTCTCGCGACTGGCGGCGGCTTCGAGGATCTGCGCCGAGTCATCGCGGCTGCCGTCATCGACCAATACAATCTCGTAGTCATGGTGCAATTGCTGACAGGCCGCTTCGGTACGCCGGAGCAACTCGGGCAGGCTGTCTTGCTCGTTGTAGACCGGGATGACGATCGACACGCAACGGATTGGGTAAGGTTTCACAGGCTTGAGTCCATAACGTTTTCAATGGCGCCGACCACACGATCGACGTCATCGAGGGTCATGTCGGGGAACAATGGAATCGAGCACAGCCGTGCAGAGTTCCATTCGGTGTTGGGCAAATAGATGTTGGGGAAGCGTTGGCGGTAGTAGGTGTGCAGGTGAGTGGCGATGAAGTGAATGCCGGTGCCGATGTTCTGTGCCTGCAGGGCCTTCATGAATGCCTCACGGTCCAGCCCGCAGCGCTCGGTGTCGATGCGCAGGATGAACAGGTGCCAGGCGTGCTGTTGCGGGTACGCTGGAATCGCCAATGGCTGCACCTTTGAGCCTTCCAGGCGTTGCAGGTAGGCGCCGGCCAGTTCGGTACGCTTGGCGTTGATCTGGTCCAGGCGTTCCAGCTGCACCAGGGCGATGGCGGCGTTGATGTCGGCCAGGTTGTATTTGAACCCCGGCTCCATGACCTGAGCCTGGGGTTTGCGGCCGTGCGTCATGCGGTCATAGGCGTCGACGCCAAGGCCGTGAAACTTGAGCATGCGTACACGACTGGCCAGGGCCTCATCGTCACTGACGAACATGGCGCCCTCGGCGCAGGTCATGTTCTTGATCGCGTGGAAGGAGAAGATCGCCGTGCCTTTGGCGCCGACATGCCGACCTTTGTAGAAGGTGCCTGCTGCATGAGCGGCGTCTTCGATGACCGGGATGCCGTGTTTGTCGGCCAACGCATAAAGCGGATCGAGATCGAACGCGGCGCCGGCGTAGTGCACCGGAATGATGGCTTTGGTGCGCGGCGTGATCGCGGCTTCGATGCTTGCCAGGTCACTCATCAGCGTGTCGCGATCAACGTCGACGAACACCGGTGTCGCGCCCAGCAGGCAGATCATGTTGGCGGTGGATACCCACGTCTGGGACGGCGTAATGACCTCGTCGCCAGGACCAATGCCCAATGCCAGTAACGTGATGTGCATCCCGCCGGTGGCGGAGGACAGTGCCACGGCATGACGGCATCCCACGTAGTTGGCGAATTGCTCTTCCAGTTCCTGGTTCTTCGGCCCGGTAGTGATCCAGCCGGAGCGCAATACTTGCTCTACGGCGGCAATTTCTTCATCGCCGATACTGGGGCGGGAGAAGGGGAGAAAAGCCTGACTCATGGACACCTCGGGGGCTGAAGAGCAAATAGCCTGTGAGGCTAAAAAAAAATTGGATCCCTTGCAAGCTTAGACGAAAAAACAAAAGCTGCATCAGTCAGTTACTTCAAATGCATGAGAAAGCACATCAGTTGACTTTTGCTGCCCTGCTCGGCAGGTTGGGACCAAAGGCAGGGTCACCCCGGACTCATTGAGGTTATTCCCGATTTTGTGAAAGGAACATGAAAACCCGGTCGGCGAATCGTTTATCTGTATGTCATACAGCCACTGTTCAGGCTTGTGCCGTTCATCGAGATTTCCAGTAGAAAGTCCTACAGAAATGCCCCGCTTTACATGAAGGATGTTTCAATCCTTAGTTGTTTAATGAACTGTTTCCACATTAAGGCCGTTTCGTTTGATTGACTTACCCGCTACCGACCCAATCCCTTCAAAGACCAATCCGCTGACCCTGTACCTGGCACGTCTGGCGCCTTCCAGCCAACTGACCATGCGTTATGTGCTGCAGGACGCCGCTGACCGGCTGGGCTTCGAAGACATGAATGTCGAGGAGATTCCCTGGCACAACCTGCAACCCGAAGATGTCATCGCACTGGTGGCCACCTTGCGCACCGACGGCTACGCGCCGAACACCTCTTCGCTGTACGTCAACGCGGTGCGCGGGGTGATGAACGAAGCGTGGCGCATGAGCCTGATCAGTCAGGAACACTTGCTGAAAATGCGCTCGGTCAAGGGGATTTCCGGCACGCGATTGTCCCAGGGGCGAAACCTCAGGCGTACGCTGATCCAGGAATTGATGGCGGTTTGCGCCGCCGATCCACGGCCTCAAGGGTTGAGGGATGCGGCGATTATCGGGATTTTGTATGGCTCGGGCATGCGCAAATCGGAATCGGTGAACCTGGACCTGAATCAGGTCGATTTCGCCGAGCGCAGCCTTCGTGTGACCGCCAAGGGCAACAAGCAATTGATCAAGTACGCACCGGCCTGGGCGTTCGCCAAACTCAATGACTGGCTGGAGTTGCGGCGCTCGCTACTGAAGGAGGGCGAAACGGACGATACGTTCCTGTTCAATCGCATCCGTCGCGGCAGTCACATCACCCGCGAGCGCATCACCAAACATGCGATCTATTACATCGCCAGACAGCGGGGCGCGCAGGTCGGGGTGAAAATCATGCCGCATGATTTTCGACGTTCGTTCATTACCCGAGTGATTGAGGAGTACGACTTGTCGATCGCCCAGAAACTCGCCCATCACAGCAACATCCAGACCACGGCCAACTACGATGTGCGCGATGACAACGAGCGGCGTCGGGCCGTGGACCGGTTCGATCTTTGAAGGGTGGGGTTCACGATTCGCTCAGTACGTGGGCATGGCCGATTGTCGTGACGTGAACCTCGCTGCCGGCGGGTGGTGCATACAGGCCCGAACTGCGCACCATCAATGATCGACCAGGCTGTTGCCCGGACGCCAAAGCCTCCAGTTCCACCGTCAAGGTGCAGGAATTGCCACTGAAATCCCGCTCGGTCACGACGGCGCGACACCCCGCAGCCTTGGTCGGGCTGGGCTGAATGCTGACCAGTTGCAGTTGTTCGGGACGCAGCATGATCTGCGCCGATTTGTTGGCCCGGTGGTTGTTCACCGGTATCCGACCGAGATCGCAATGGGCCCAGCCGGCTTCGATTCTGGCGGGCATGACGATGGCATCCCCCAGAAACAGCGCGGTTTGTTCATCCTCGGGGTAACGGTAAAGGTCCAGCGGATGCCCCGACTGCACCAGCCTGCCGCCGCGCATCACCGCCAGCTGATCGGCAAACGACAAGGCTTCACTCTGGTCATGGGTGACCAGAATGGTGGTCACGCCGGCGTCGCTCAGCAGCCGTGCGACCATTTTGCGCATGGCGCCTCGAAGCCCGGTGTCGAGGGCCGAAAACGGCTCGTCCAGCAGCATCAATCGTGGCTGTTGCGCCAACGCCCGCGCCAGCGCCACACGTTGTTGCTGGCCGCCGGACAGTTCATGAGGCCAACGGTTGGCCATGTTCGCATCCAGCGCCACGCTGTCCATCAACTCTGCGACTCGCTCCTGTTTTGCACTGCCCTTGATCGAAAGCCCGAAACCGATGTTCGCGGCCACGGTCATGTGCGGGAACAGGGCGCCGTCCTGGGGAACATAGCCAATCAGGCGCTGATGCGCTGGAACCTCGTGCGTCTCATCGACGAGCGTTTGGCCATTGAGTGAAAGACGGCCCGTGTCCGGGAATTCGAAGCCGGCGATCATCCGCAACAGCGTGGTTTTTCCTGAGCCGGACGGGCCGACGATGACCGTTCGGCTGCCTGTTGGCACCGACAGGTTGATGTTCTCCAGCGCTTGATGGGCGCCGTAGGCCTTGGAAATGGAATGGAGTTCAAGAGCGTTCATCGGCCAGCCGTTCGTTTGGATTGGTGATAAAGAAGTCCGGTTAACGGAAGCGACAGCAGGATCATCAGCAAGGCGTAGGGCGCAGCGGCGGCGTAGTCGATTTCGCTGGTCATGGCCCAGAACCCAGTGGCCAGGGTGCGTGTGCCGTTGGGGGCGAGCAGCAAGGTGGCGGTCAACTCATTGGTGATCGCCAGAAACACCAGCGCGGCGCCTGCGGCAGCGCCAGGCGCGGCCAGACGCAAGGTGATCAGCCACAATGCCCGGGCAGGGGAGCGGCCGAGGCTGCGGGCCATGTTTTCCAGCTCCACCGGCGCCTGTGCGATGCCGGCGCGCAAACTCACCAGGGCGCGGGGCAAAAACATCAGCAGGTACGCCAGCAACACCGTCACAGTCGTCTGGTAAATCGGCCGGGCGAAATGGATGGTGACGGTGACTAATGCCAGCGCCACGACGATCCCGGGCAACGAACTGGTGATGTAGTTGCAACTTTCCAGGACACGTTGCAACCGGCCCGGAGAGCGAATCGACAGCCAGGCAATCGGAATGGCAGCGCAGGTGGTCAAGGCGGCACCCGCAACGCCGAGCAGCAGCGTCTGCTCCAGCGCCGGCAGAAGTTCGTCCATCTGCCAGACCTGCGCACCGCCGGCGATCAGCCAGTTACCTAAGGTCACGAGTGGCACGCCCAGTGCCAGCGCGCAGGTCGCAATCTGTACGGTCAGGGCGAGGAAGGTGGTTGCGGGTTTCAGGCGCACCACCCGCTGTTCGCGAGCGCTTCCCGAGCCGACCCGGGCGTAACGCGCCGTGCCGCGAGCGGCCGATTCTGCGGTCAGCATCACCAGGCAACACAGGGCGAGTACGCTGGCCAGCATATGGGCGGCGGGGCCGTTGAAGGTGGATTTGAACTGATCGAAGATGGCCGTGGTGAAGGTGTCGAAACGGATCATCGCGTACAGGCCATATTCGGCCAGCAGGTGCAGGCCCACCAGTAACGCGCCACCGCAGATGGCCAGGCGCAATTGCGGCAGCACCACGCGGAAAAATATCGCCCAAGGCTTGAGCCCCAGCGATTCGGCAACGTCTTCGATGGCCGGATCGAGCCTGCGCAGGGTCGCAGCAATCGGCAAGTACAGGAACGGGAAGTAGGCGATGACCGAGACCAGCACCCCGGCAAACAGACCGTGAATCGGCGGGACCAGACTGACCCACGCATAGCTGTGGACGAACGCCGGCACCGCCAGCGGCGCGGTCGCCAACAACGACCACCAGCGCCGCCCAGGCAGGTTGGTGCGCTCTGTCAGCCAGGCCAGACACAGGCCTAACGTGACGCACAACGGAATCGTGATCACCACCAGTAAAACGGTGTTGATCAATAATTCAGCGACCCGCGGCCGGAACACCAGCGGCACAAGGGTCGCCCAGCCTGTCTGAAACGATACGCCGATGACGAAGGCAATCGGCAGCAGCGACAGCAGCGAAACCAGCACCGACAAACTGATCACCCACGCGCCACCACGTCCCGCGAAGAGGCCGCGGGATCGTCGTCGCAAATTCGCGGGTATCGCCTCGGCGACACCCGCTGGCAAGGTTTCAGGCATCAATTAGAGCAGTCCCGCCTGAGTCATTAGCTCCACGGCTTTTTTACTGTCGAGTTTTGAAGCATCGACTGTCGGCGCGTCGAGTTGCTGCAAAGGCACCAGTTTTGGATTGGATTCAGCGTTCTTGCCCACGGCGTATTCGAACGATTTACCGGTTTTGAGGATGGCCTGGCCATCCTTGCCAGTGATCCACTTGAGGAACGCCTGGGCTTGTTCCTTGTGTTTGCTGGACGCCAGCACGCCGCCACCGGAGACACTGACAAACGCGCCCGGATCCTTGTGCTTGAAGTAGTGCAGGGCGGTGTTGTTGCTGTTTTCGCCGGTCTTGGCCTGGTCACCGAAGCTGTAATAGTGGTAAATCACGCCGCTGTCGATCTGCCCGGCGTTGACGGCTTTGAGCACGGCGCTGTTGCCACGATAGGCCGTGTAGTTGGTTTTCATCCCTTTCAGCCATTCCAGGGTGGCGGCTTCGCCTTTGAGTTCCAGCACGGCGGCGACGATGGCCTGGAAGTCGGCACCGGCCGGCGAAGCGCCCCAGCGACCTTTCCAGTTCGGGCCGGCGAGGTCCATCAGCGACTTGGGCAGCTCGGCTTCGGGCAGTTTGCTCGGGTTATAGACAAACACCGTGGAGCGCGCAGCAATCCCCACCCATTTGCCATGGGCCGGGCGGTAAGCATTGCCGACCTGTTCCAGAGTGGCCGGCGCAACCGGCGCAAACAGCCCCGCGTTGTCGACCAGCACCATGGCCGGGGAGTTTTCGGTCAGGAACACATCGGCCGGGGAGGCCGCGCCTTCCTGCACGATCTGATTGCCCATCTCGGTGTCGTCACCATTGCGAACGGTGACCTTGATCCCGGTTTCCTTGGTAAAGCCCTCGATCCAGGATTTGGTCAGGCTTTCGTGCTGCGCGTTGTAGACCACGATGCCATCGGCATCCGCGGCATACACATGGCCGGCGCTCAGCAGAGCGGTGGCCAGCAGTGCGGTTTTCAGGAAAGAAGGGAAATGGGCATTCATGCGTCGGCAGCTCCTGTTTTTTAATCGTGCGCACAGATTCGACAGCATCGACGAGGTACGTCGTCGATGAGTGTAGATCAATAGGAATCATTTGCATGTTTGAGACGCGGCGAATGTAGTGCCTGAAATGAGAAAAAAACGTCAATTTAATCGTTAATTCCTGTCATTTGGCGTCTGGGCTCGGGGACTGAGACAGTCACTCGCGAGCCGTTGCCTGGAGCGCTGTGCACGGTGATGTGGCCACCGAGTGTTTCGACATGTCAGGGTTGGCGCTGCGCGAAGATCAGAATGTGCAGGTCACCGCGCTCATAACGCTTGCCGTCGATGGGCAACAACTCGACTTCTTGCTCTTCCTGGACACTGTTGACTCGCATCACCACGCCGACCGCGCCTTTTTTGCGGGCCTCGGTCATCCACTGGGCGACATTGTCCATGGTCACTTTTCTCGATTCCATCGCAGGATCGTTGAGGCCGTACTTCAGCTCGCCGACGGTGTTGTAAAGTGCGATCTGCGGCCGCTTCAGGCGCCACGACAAGGCCGCTGCAGCACCCAAATCATTACTGAGCAACGAGGTCGTCTGGCTCAAGGCATCCAGATGCTCGGCAATGAACTGATCGGGCATCTTGCTATCGACGATCTGGCCGGGCATCGCCGCCGGCAGCAAGGCGACCAGCAGCCAGATGCCCAGGGCCGGCATGCCCCAGAACATCAAAGGACGCAAGACTTGCAACGCGTTAGCGATGATCCAGCCAAGCAGCACGAAAAACACCAGCGACAGGCTGAACATTTCCGTGTTTTCGTAGAGCTCTTTGGTGGCCTGCAAATAAAGCAGAACGATCAGGGCTGTGGTCGCAATGACGACATTGATCACACCGTTGATACGAATCGCCCGGCCGCGTGCCTTATTCAGCAACTCGGTCAGAGCATGGCCCATCAGCAACGCCAGGGGTAAAAGGCACGGCATGATATAGGTCGGCAGCTTGCCGCTGCTCAGGCTGAAGAACCCCAGTGGCAATAGCAGCCAGAGCAATAGAAAGCAGATCGCCGGCTGGCGTTTGTGCTGCCAGGCCTGGACGAATGTCGCTGGCAGCAAGGCTGCCCAAGGCAGACTCGACACGACCATTAGCGGCACGTAGAACCACCAGGGACGAGCGTGCTGCGCATCATCGGCAGCAAAACGGCGAATGTGTTCGTTCCAGAAGAAAAACCGCCAGAAGTCCGGTTCCTGATGGTGGATCGCGAGTACCCACGGCAGGCAGACCACTGCGGCCACGACGACTGCCAGAGGCCCGTAACGTAACAACTCACCCAAGCGTCGTTGCCAGAGCATCCAGGGCAGGGCGATCAACACGGGCAACAACCAGGCAAGAAAACCCTTGGTCATGAAACCCATACCGCAGGCAACGCCCAACACTGCCCAAGCGCCGAGTCGAGCGCGTGAAACCTGGCTATCGATGGCAAACCACAGCGCAACCAGACTCAGGTTGACCCATAACGTGAATTGCGGATCGAGGTTGGCGTATCCGGCCTGACCGGCGATCAACCCGAAGCTCATGTACAACAGTGCGCAGGCGAAGCTTTTGCGCGGGTCGTTCCAGAGGCGACGGGCAATCAGGTAGGTTAGCCAGATACTCAGCCCGGTGCTCAATGCCGAGGCGATACGCACCCCAAACAAGGTGTCGCCAAATACAGCCTGACCGATGGCGATCATCCAGTAACCGGCAATCGGCTTCTCGAAATACCGAATCCCCATGAAATGCGGAGCGATCCAGTTACCGCTCAACCGCATTTCCTGACTGATCTGACCATAACGGGTTTCATCAGGCGTCCATAAGCCATGGGTCACCAGCGGCAGGAGATAAAAGACCAGGAAGGCCAGCAGCAATCCCGGAACCATCCAGCGCTCGGCGATCGACCGGGCTGAGGCGTCTGCTCGGGACAAATGGCCAGCAGAACGGGGAAGCAGGTTATCGGGTGTCATGACTAAACCTTGGTAAAGTTTGTAAATGAACAGGCGCGTGGCACGAAGCAACAAGAGCGCAACTTCTTCAATGTCATGACGCAACCGCGACCTGAACTTGGAAGTTGGCTCAATGGGTTTTGAATTTTTTAAGTTAAAGGGATTTGTTCTCAAACACTGTATTCGACTGCGCCCGCAGGATTATTGGCTCACCTGTTTTTCGCTCAACAGCGAATCCCAGTCATTGGCATTGACGATCCCGAGCACCTGAAGTTTTCCATCCGCACTAATGCTCACGAACAACGAACTGCCATATTCACTTTTCTTCACGTGTTTGAAACCGGTCTGCCCTTCAAATTCGTGAATACAACCGCTGTGAGTGACCAACACCAGATTGCGATGGGCCACCTTGCGCGCCACCACATCGTTACGCAGGGTCTTGCCGCAGGTTGCCAGCCAGTCCTGAGTCATCGCGTCTTTGCCGAGCATATAGTGTGAGGTTTGCACTGTACGGGTAACCGGACTACTCAGGACATCGGTCTGCGACAGCCCCAGGCGCAGGAAACCCTGGCCCACCGCCGCGGCCGCAACGCTGCCGGCTTGGGTGATGCCGTCAGCCGGGCCCAGGCATGGGTTCGTGGATCGGTCGCATCGCTCGGTATGGCGTACCAGCGCGACGACCTCACCGGCTTGCCAGCGCTGGAGCAGGTCCGCTTTAGTTGCGGATCCGGCAGTGACCACGTTGGCCGGAGATCTTGGCCACAAGGCAAAACCGGTTACCCCGGCAAGGGTGACCAACACCACGATCAACCCCGTGAGCCCGAACAGCCGCGATAGCCACGTTGGTTTATGCGGAAACTTGCGCGATAGTAAATTAGGCACGTATGTTTTTACCCCTGAGTACGCGATAAACATCAACTTTCAATGCGCTTCTTCCAATCGGATGTTGAAGCTGATTGGCTATTTGGTTGTCAAGACGCTATCGACGACAAACTAAAAGGTGTCAGGTGCCTGAGAAGTGAAAGAAATGTGAAAGTTTTGCGAGAGGGTTGCGCGGTTAATTATTAGTGCATTGTTGCAAACGTTTCTCTTATGTACCTTGCCTGTGGACTGACGTTGGTTTTAGCCCCGGTTCTGCGGCAATAGACCCCGACAATGGAGCCCGACACCAGAATGGATTTAAAGCAAAGTCTGACGAAACGGATTGTCATCGTATTCACCCTGATGAGCGCGCTGGTCGCGGGGATTTTTGCGTTTGGCATTGTGGCGACTGTCCATGTGGTGGAACGAAAGCTCTCGGCCGCGACCCTGGGAGGAGGGCTGCACCGCCTGCTGTTGATGGACAACCCCGATAACTGGCTCCATCAACCCGAAAAAGATGAACTGTTTTTCGCCCAGGGAGCCAAGGCCCCCATGGCCCTGAACTCGGTGCTGGAGGCGCTGCCCCCGGGGTTTCAGGAGATTCTCTACGGTGGTTCGAAGTACTACGCCATGGTGAACCTGGTGGGTGATCGAAAATACGTTTTGTTGCGCGACGAACGAAGCCTCGAACGACGGGAACATGTGCTGTTCCTGGTAGTGGTTGTCGGGGTTTTCTTGAGTGTCTTGCTGGCGATTTTGATGGGCCGGTTGCTGGCCCGACGCGTCCTCGCACCTGTGATTCGTCTGGCGCGTCAGGTGCGGCATCGCGATCAACTGCTGGAGCTGGCACCACCGCTACATCCCGATTATGCAAAGGACGAAGTGGGTGAACTGGCGCTTTCCTTCGATCAGACGCTGGGCCGTTTGCGCGCTGCACTGGGACGGGAAAAACTCTTTACCAGCGATGTCAGTCACGAACTGCGCACGCCTTTGATGGTGCTGGCCAGCTCCTGTGAACTGCTACTCGGCAATCCCTCGCTGGACCACCGTTCCACGGCGCAGGTTCAGCGAATCGCCCGTGCCAGTCATGAAATGCGCCAATTGGTCGAGACGTTTTTGATGTTGGCGCGTGCGCGGGAGGATTCCGGTTCAGGTGTGAGTGCCACCCTGAAGGACATCGCCGACGCGCTGGTGGATGTCTGGAGACCGCTGATCAGGGAAAAGGACATCGAGTTTATTTACGTCGTCGAACATGTTTCAACGGAACGCCATAACCTGACGTTCCTGCAATCGGTCATGGGCAACTTGTTGCGTAATGCCTGGCACTACACCGATCGGGGTTTCATTCGGCTGACGTTGCGCGAGCACGGTTTCAGTGTCGAAGACAGTGGCATAGGCATTGCGGAAGAAAAACGTCATGCAATGTTTCAACCGTTTGTGCGCGGTGATGAGCAACGTGGCGAAGGGCTGGGCCTGGGCCTTTCGTTGATCCAGCGTATTTGCACCCATCAGAATTGGCGAGTGGAACTCACCAGCCGCCAGCCAAACGGATGTTGCTTCACGGTTGACTTGACGGGTGGGAGGTCGGCGCTTACTGCGCCGCCGGACAACCTCTTGATGTACCGGTAGCGGCCTGATTGATCAACGCGGCCAGGCGTTTGACGTTGTTCTGTTGGGCGCTCACCAGTTCATCGATGGAAGGCCCTGATGGTGTCTGCAGCGTGCTGCGGCAAGTGATCAGCGTGTTATCGCTTTCGCCGAGATTGCGCAGGCGCCATTTGACGTCAATCAGCGCGTATTGGCCGGGGATCGAATCAAAGCGTTGCACGTCCAGCCGCACCGACACCCTGCGCTGGGGATTGCTGTTGACCAGTTGATCGACCAGGGCAGTGCGCAATTCATCCGACAGGCTCGCCCCCCACCATTGGGTTTCGAGGATCGCCAGGCCGCTGTTGCCTTGGCGAATAACGATCTGCGGACGGTCGACCTGCGGCGGGACGCTGAGGCCCTCGATCTGGATATCCGCAGTGCTGGTCCTTGAATTGCTGCTCGGTTGGGCCGGGGTCAGGGTGTGGAATTGAATCGGCTCACTGCGGCAAGCCGTGAGCAAAAACAATGCGCTGACCAAGGTGATCTTTAACGAAAAAGCCATGGGTGATGCTCCTGTGGTCATTTGCGTGGTGGCCCCTGCAGGTCCATCGGCGCGGCATTGTCGGGGCGGCCGCGAATCAGCGATTCCGGATGCCGTCCCAGGTAATCCGAGAGTTCACGCAAGGAGCGCGACATACGCCCGAGCTCGTCGAGGGTCTGACCTAATTGTTCGCGTTGCGGCGAGTCTTCGGCCAAGGTCGAACTGGCCGATTGCAGCGTCTTGCTGACATCCGCCAGGGTGGTCTGCACGCCGGGCAGGGTCTTGGCGTTGAATTGCGCCAGGCTTTTGCGCAGTTCGACGAGGTTGCTGTCCAGGTTGCCGGCAATGCGTTCGATCGGCAGTTGGTTGATCTTGTTGATCATGCCCTCCAGTTTTTCCTGCAATTGTTCGAGGCTGCCAGGAATGGTTGGGATAGAGACTGGACGAGCGGTTGGATCGAACACGACTTTCTCCGCTTTGGGGTAGAAGTCGAGTGCAATGTAAAGCTGGCCGGTCAATAGATTGCCGCTCCGAGCCTGGGCCCGCAGACCATTTTCGATAAAGCTGCCCATCAGCTGGACGCCAGCGGCTTCGTCGTTGGGGTCATGATTCAAGGCCTTGAGCATTTTGGTGTGAGCCTGGCCGAGACGTTGCGGGTAGATCATGATGCCGACGTTGACGGGGAAGCTGCGTTTTTTCGCGTCGAAATCCAGATTGACCGCCACGACTCTGCCGAACTCGATGCCAAGGAACTCAACCGGCGCACCGACCTTGAGCCCGCGCAAGGCTTGATCGAAACGCAAGGCCAGGAATTGCCCCTTGCCGCTGGGCGGGGCGAGGGCAGTTAACTGGTCTTCGAACAGGTCGAAGGCTTTGTCCTCTTTAGCCGGTTGATCATTGGGGCTGTAATCCGGAGCGCGGAAGGCGATGCCGCCCACCAGGATCGATGACAGCGACTCGGTTTTCAGCGAAAAGCCGTTGGCGTCGACGTTCACGTCGATTCCGCTGGCGTTCCAGAACCGGGTATTTTCAGTGACGTAGGCATCGTTGGGCGAGTGGATGAACACTTCGATGTTGACCCCTTTGCCGTCGGCGTCCAGGGCATAGGCCACCACTTGCCCCACCGGAATCTTGCGGTAGTAAACCGGAGAGCCGATATCCAGCGAACCGAGGTCCTGGGTGTTCAGGGTGAAGCGCTTGCCCGGCTCGCCATAGGTAATCGGTGGCGGGTTTTCCAGGCCGATAAAGTTTTTTGCACGAGCGTGGGCCTGGCCGATGTCGGCGCCAATGTAGTCCCCGGACAGCAGGGTATCGATACCCGACACCCCGCCGGCGCCAATTCGCGGACGCACGACCCAGAATTGCGAATCTTCGCGGGTGAAACTTTCCGCCTGCTTGGACAGTTTGATGGTGGCGTCGACGCTCTTCTGATCGTTGCTCAGCTCCACGTCCGAAACATGGCCGATCACCACGTTGCGGTATTTGACTTCGGTTTTGTTGGCCGTCAGACCGCTACCGGTCTTGAACGTGACGGTAATGGTCGGACCTTCCTGCAGCATGGTGTGCACGACCAGGGAAATCCCCACCAGCACCGCGACAATCGGCACGATCCACACCAGTGAAACGCTGAAGCGGCGGGTCTTGACCGGGGCCTGACCGGGGGCTTGCGGCCCGTCAGTGATTTGCGACTTCATCCATGACCTCCTCGTTTGGGTTATCCCGCTCTTCTTTATCCCAGATCAGGCGTGGGTCGAAACTCATTGCCGACAGCATGGTGAAGACCACCACCAGGCCAAAAAACAGAATGCCCGGGCGCGGTTCGATATCGGCCAGGGCTTGAAACTTCACCAGTGAGGCCACCAGGGCGACCACGATTACATCGAGCATCGACCAGTAACCGATGAGCTCGACGAAACGGTACAGCGTTGACCGCTGTTTGCTCGCCCATTGGCTGTCGCGCTGGACGGTCACCAGTAACAGCGTCAGGGCGACGAACTTGATGCCCGGCACCGCGATGCTGGCGATGAAAATAATCAGGGCAATGTCCCAGGCGCCGTGCTGCCAGAACTCAATTACACCGCTCATGATCGTGCTATCGGCGCCGTTGCCGACCATCTTGGTGTTCATCACTGGCAGCAGATTGGCCGGGACGTAAAACGCCAGGGCAGTGAACATGTAGGCCCAGGTCCGGGCCAGTGAGTTGGTTTTGCGCCGATGCAGCGGCGCGCCGCACCGTGTGCATTCGTGAGGTTCATCGGTCATGTCACAGGCCAGGCCGCAGCTATGACACAGGCACAGGTTGAGTTCACTCGCCACCGGAGGCCTGTTCATAAGATGTCCCATAGATCACGGATGTCGCGCCCGGCGATGCGGATCATCATCAGACTGAGAATGGCCAGTGCAAACAGGCCGATGCCAGGCAGTACATCTAGCAATCCGGCGAGTTTGATGACCGCGACCATCGCCCCCAGCAGACAGACCTCCAGCATGCTCCAGGGCCTGAGGGTTTCCAGCCAGCGCATGCAGAACCTGAAACCGGGCGAGCGCTGGTGGGCGAGGGCGAAGCTCAGGACCCAGATAAGCAGCAACAGCTGGAAAATCGGCGCGATAATCATCGAGATCGCCGCCACCATGGCGATGAAAGTGATCGGCCCCAGACTCAGGGCCAGCACCGAATCCCAGAGCGTTGCGCTGTTTTTAAGGCCTTTGAGGCTGATGCTCATGACGGGATAGAAGTTGGCGAAAATCCACAGCATCAACGCGGTGAAGGTCAACGCCAGACGTTGTTCCACCGTCAGGCCGTTATAGCGCTGAAGCACACCGCCACAGCGTGTACAGAGGGTTTTTTGATGTTTGGCGAGCGTGACTTTTTGATACACGCAGTCGCAGTGCTCGCAGATGATCAGTGGGTCAGTCGTAGCCATAGGCTGCACTCGCCAGGACGCAGGGAAGTCAGAGCACTCCCTCAATATAGAAGCGCCTAGCGATTGAGCAAATCTAAAGGCTCAAACAACTGCTTGACCGCGTTGTCGTTCTTCGCGAGCAAGCCCGCTCCCACATTTGATCTTCAGTAGCCACATCATTTGTGAGCGACGCAGATCCAGTGTGGGAGCGGGCTTGCTCGCGAAGGCGGATTGTCAGGCTACTAACGTCTTACTAATCACCCCAGCAGTTCGCGCAATCGATACCAGAACATGCCGAGGGCCAGCAGTGGAGAGCGCAGCATCGGCCCACCGGGAAAGGTCATGTGCGGCACGGCGCTGAACACGTCAAAGCCCTGACTGTGCCCGACGTGGATCGCTTCACCCAACAGCTTGGCGCACCAGTGGGTCACGTTCAGGCCATGACCGGAGTAACCCTGGGCGTAGAACACGTTCGGATGCTGGTTCAAGCGCCCGACCTGAGGGAAGCGATTGGCGCTGATGCCAATCTTGCCGCCCCATTGATAGTCGATGCGCACGTCGGCCAGTTGCGGGAAGACCTTGAGCATGTGCGGGCGCATGTAAGCTTCGATGTCCGCCGGATCACGCCCGGAATAATGACAGGCGCCGCCGAACAGCAAGCGTCGGTCCGCCGAGAGCCGGTAGTAATCCAGGCCGACTTTCTGATCGCAGAGCGCCAGGTTCAGCGGGATCAATTGCGCTGCCTGTTCGGGCGTCAACGGCTCGGTGGCGATGATGTAGCTGCCCGCCGGAAGCACCTTGCCGCTCAGTTTCGGTTCGAGCTCTTCCAGGTGAGCGTTGCACGCCAGCACCAGACTGCCGGCGCGCACCGTGCCGCCGGCACAGCGAACCTGCACGGTGCTGCCATGGATCAACTCCAGCACCGGGCTCTGCTCGAAGATCTGCACCCCTAAGGATTGCGCCAATAGCGCTTCGCCAAGGACCAGATTGAGCGGGTGCAAGTGACCCGAGCCCATGTCAACGAGACCACCGGCATACACGCCGGAGTTCACCACCTGCTGACGGATTTGCTCCGGCCCGACGAGTCGGGTTTCGTGGGCGTAACCCGATTCGGCAAGGCCTTGCTGCTCAGCCTTGAACGCCGCGAACTGCGCTTTGGTATTGGCCAGTTCACAGAACCCCCAGCGCAGGTCGCAATCAATCCCGTGCTCACGAATGCGGTTGCCCACCAGTGCTACCGACTCGACGCCCGCACGCTCAAGGTAGCGCACGCCTTCTTCACCGACATGACGGGCGAAACCGCTGACGTCATGGCCGATGCCGCGAATCAACTGCCCGCCGTTGCGCCCGCTGGCACCCCAACCGATCCGTCGGCCCTCCAGCAGAATCACCGAGAGCCCGCGTTGCGCCAGTTCGATCGCCGTGTTAACGCCGGTAAAGCCGCCGCCGATCACACAGACATCGGCTTCAAGGTCCTCGGCCAGTGTAGGGTAGGGTGCCGTTCCATTGGCTGACGCCGCGTAATAGGAACGAGCATGTTCGTTGCTGTACTGGTTCATTGGTTGGACTTCACTTTGCTCCAGGAACGGGTCATCAACCGCATGATTGCCTGGGGCGGGGTGGTGGAAATGTAGAGCTTGTCGAGGACTGCCTGAGGCGGATAAACCTCAGGGTTGTTGACCAGTTCAGGGTCCATGTCTTGCTTGGACGCCGGGTTCGGGTTGGCGTAACCGACCGAAGCACTGACCTTGGCAATCACGTGCGGATCGAGCAGGTAATTAATGAAAGCATGCGCCTCTTTCTGGTTGCTGGCGTCTGCGGGAACCGCCAACAGGTCGAACCACAAGTTGCTGCCTTCCTTGGGAATCGCGTAGGCGATATTCACGCCGTTCTTGGCTTCCTTGGCCCGGTTCGCGGCCTGGAACACGTCACCCGAGTAACCGAACGCCACGCAGATGTCGCCGTTGGCCAGGTCCGAAACGTACTTGGAGGAGTGGAAATAGGTGATGTAAGGGCGGATGGTCAGCAGCTTGGCTTCAGCTTTCTTGAAGTCTTCAGGGTTTTCGCTGCGCGGGTCCATGCCCATGTAATTGAGAACGGCCGGGAACACTTCATCGGCCGAATCCATCATCGACACGCCGCACTGGCTGAGTTTCTTCAGATTCTCCGGTTCGAAAAAAACCGCCCAGGAATCGATGCGGTCAATGCCCAGCACTTGCTTGACCTTGTCGACGTTGTAGCCGATGCCGTTGGTGCCCCACAGGTACGGAACCGAGTGTTCGTTGCCCGGATCGTTTTTCTCCAGCAGCGCCAGCAGTTTCGGGTCGAGGTTCTTGAAGTTGGGCAGCTGCGAACGGTCGAGCTTCAGGAACGCACCGGCTTTCACCTGGCGAGCGAGGAAGTGGTTGGACGGCACCACCACGTCATACCCGGTGCGGCCGGCGAGCAGTTTGCCCTCCAGGGTTTCGTTGGAATCGAACACGTCGTAGATCACCTTGATCCCGCTTTTCGCCTGGAAATCGGCTAGGGTGGTCTCGCCGATGTAATCGGTCCAGTTGTAGACGCTGACCGTTGGCTGAGCCTGCGCAACGGCGCTGAACAACACGGCCAGCGCGACCGGAACCATGGATTTCAATAGACGCATACGACACCTCTTGTAGTTGTTGGATTTTTCAGGCGTTGGCATTTTCCTTGTGGGAGCGGGCTTGCTCGCGAAAGCGGTCTATCAGTCAACGGTGATGTTGCATGTGCCGGCCTATTCGCGAGCAAGCCCGCTCCCACAGGGGGAATGCGGTCTCAGGTGAGCGCTTGTTTGCTAGACGCTGAGCAGCAGGAACTCGCGCTCCCACGAGCTGATCACCCGTTTGAAGTTCTCGTGTTCCGCTCGCTTGACTGCGACATAACCGCGAACGAATTTGCTGCCCAGATAACGCGAAACGGTGTCGCATTCCTCCATCTGCGTCAGAGCGTCTTCGATGGTGATCGGCAGGCGCAGATTGCGGCGCTCATAGGCACGTCCCTGGACCGCAGCGCTCGGTTCGATACGTTCGACCATCCCCAGATACCCGCACAACAGACTCGCAGCGATGGCTAGATAAGGGTTGGCATCGGCGCCCGGCAAACGGTTTTCCACGCGCATCGCGTCCGGCGTGGAGGTCGGCACACGCAGGCCAACGGTACGGTTTTCTTCGCCCCATTCGACGTTCACCGGTGCCGACGTGTCTGGCAGGAAGCGGCGGAACGAATTGACGTTGGGTGCGAACATCGGCAGCACTTTGGGGATGTACTTTTGCAGGCCGCCGATGTGGTGCAGGAACAGCTCGCTCATTTTTCCATCGGCATCGGCAAAGATCGGCTGGCCGGTGGCGATGTCCACCACGCTTTGGTGGATATGCATGGCGCTGCCGGGCTCATCGCCAATCGGTTTGGCCATGAAGGTCGCGGTGACGTTGTGCTTGAGCGCCGCTTCACGCAGGGTGCGCTTGAACACGGTGATCTGGTCGGCCAGATCCAGTGCGTCGCCATGCCGGAAGTTGATTTCCATCTGCGCCGGGCCGTCTTCGTGGATCAGGGTATCGAGGTCAAGACCCTGAAGTTCACACCAGTCGTACACGTCTTCAAACAGCGGATCGAATTCGTTGGCGGCGTCGATGGAAAACGACTGACGACCACTTTCTGCACGGCCCGAACGACCCAGCGGCGCCTTGAGCGGCAAGTCCGGGTCTTCGCAGCGCTGGGTCAGGTAGAACTCCATTTCCGGCGCGACAATCGGCCGCCAGCCTTTGTCGGTGTACAGCTGCAGGACTTTTTTCAGCACGTTGCGCGGTGACAGCTCGATCGGGTTGCCGAACTTGTCGAAGGTGTCGTGAATCACGATGGCGGTGGGCTCGATGGCCCATGGAATCACGTACACCGCGTCGGAGACGGGCTTGCACACCATGTCGATGTCGGCCGGGTCGAGCAGGTCGTAGTAGATGTCGTCGTCGACAAAGTCCCCGGTTACCGTTTGCAAAAGCACACTTTCCGGCAGGCGCATGCCTCGCTCATGCAGGAACTTGTTGGTGGGTGCAATTTTGCCGCGTGCAATGCCGGTCAAGTCGCTGACCACACACTCGACTTCGGTAATCTTGTGATCTTTCAGCCACGTGAGCAGCTGATCGAAAGGGACATTCATAAAGACCTCGTTATTGGTTTTATTAACGCCGGGGAGGCTGGTTTCATCCACCACACACTTCCCCTGTGGCGCGTTGACGACTATCTTGGGCGAGCCTTGACGTTCCATCTATCCACTTTCAGCAGCACCAAAACGCACCAAACGAGTGCGTAAGGTCACCCATGACAACGTGCAACCCCCTGCAAGTCCAAGCGTTCGACACCGCCGATGTCGCCGAGCAAATCCGCGTCACACCGGGTTGGGTCCAGCATTACCAACAAATGTCACCGGGGCATTTCGCCGGGCGCGTGCGCTACCTGGACCTGCAAGGTGTGGAGATTTACGAGGAACAGATGAACACCCGGGTCGAGCAGAATTTCAGCGCGCCCGAAGGTTCGCTGGCGTTCTGTTTCGATCGCAGCGACAACGCGCTGTACGTGTTGAATGGCGAAAGTCGCAACATCTGGATCACCCCGGAGAACTACCAGGAAATTGCCGTGGTGTTCGGTCCGGCGTTCGTGCAGCGTCACGGATTGAACGTGGACAGGCTCGAAGGCCTGTTCATGGCGCCGCTGAACTCGGGGCAGAATGCATTGTTCAGTCGCTGGCTCAGCGGGACGCTGACCCGACTGGCGCAGACCCTCGATCCGCCGAGCAAGGAGGCGTTGACTCAGCAGTTGCTCGAAGACTGCCTGTACATCCTCGACAACGCGTGTGTTTGCCTTGATCGCGGAGGGTTACAGCGCCGCGCCGAAGAGCGTGCGGTGATGAAACGCATCGGTGAGTGGGCGGCGGACGCCCCGGAAGACACCCTGAATCTGCTGGAGCTTTCGCAAATTGCCGGGGTTTCACTGCGTCAGTTGCAGCATGCGTTCAAGGCTTATACCGGGATGACCCCGACCCATTGGCTGCGCTTGCGCCGACTCAACAGCGCACGCCGCGAGTTGCTCAGCCGCACAGCGATGGACACCACCGTTGCCGAAGTGGCGATGCACTGGTCGTTCTGGCATTTAGGGCGATTTTCCAGCAGCTATCGCGCGTTGTTCAACGAACTTCCCAGTCAGACGCTCGCCCGCACACCCTGTGGCGCAACAAGTCGCGGGTAAGTCGGGTATACGTCAGCGCGGCTTTGTGGCTTTCGACGATTTGCTGTTACCCGGCATGTGCAGGTAAGCCATCACGCTTTCGGTCAGTTCGGTCGCCAGTTTGACGGCTTCTTTATTGCGCGCCATCACGCCCGCCACCAAGCCTTCGATCAAGGCGAGCACCGCGATGTTGGAACTGGTCAATACCGGATGGTCGGCGGGAGCAAACAGCACGTGTTCGGCAATGCTGGTGAGCGGCGAGGCGGGTGAATCGGTGATTGCCAACACCGTGGCACCCCGTTCATTGGCGAAACGGGCGAGTTGCAGGGTGTCGAGGGAATAGCGCGGCAGGGAGATCGCCAGCAACACATCCTGATCGGTAATCGCGGCCAGACGGTAGGCGGCGTTTTCGTTGCCGCCCTCCATGCTGATGGCGGTGGCGTCGGCGCAGAAGGGCATCAGGGTCGAGGCGGCGAGGCCGGCGAAGTACACGCTGTTGCCAAAACCCAGGATGTAGATTTTGCGCGCCTGGGTCAGGCGGGTCACGAACGCTTCAAAGGTGTCTGCGTGGTTGTTGGTCGCCGCCGTCGCGAGGTTGCTGCTGGCGCTTTGGATTTGCTCATGCAGGCCAAACGCGCCGCCAGGACGATGTGCCAGTTCGTTGCGCAGTTTGTCGACCGGCGACACCATTTGCTGCAATGTCGCGACGAGTTCGGCTTTCATGCCGGTGTAGCCACCCAGGTTCAGGGCCTTGGCCAAGCGGTTGACTGCGGCTGGCGAGGTGGATGTTTCGTGGGCCATCTCCTCGATGGTCAGCGTCGCGGCCCGCAGCGGGTGACGCAGGATAAAGTCCGCCACCTTGCGCAGGGACGGCTGCAAATCGCCAACGATCTCCGCCAGTTTGCGCATAACCGGTGCGGCATAGACCGTGGTGTTGTTCGATGGGGTCGGCATATCCGGCTCAACATTTCCTGAGGGTTGATAAAGCTGGCGGGAGTGTATCCGAAGCCGACCCTCGGTGTGCAGCGCTGCCAAGAGTCGGTAATGTCAGTCAGTTAAGCTGGGCGGATTACTTCAAGCTCCCGGCAAGAAACTGCTGGAGGCGTTCGGATTGCGGGTTGACCAGCACTTCCCGCGGGTCGCCACGTTCTTCGACCTGCCCTTTGTGCAGGAACACCAGTTGATTGGAAACCTCGCGGGCAAAACCCATTTCATGGGTCACGACTACCATGGTGCGGCCTTCGAGAGCGAGGTCCTGCATGACTTTGAGCACTTCGCCGACCAGTTCGGGGTCGAGTGCCGAGGTCGGCTCATCGAACAACATCACTTCCGGCTCCATCGCCAGCGCCCGGGCAATCGCCACACGCTGCTGCTCGCCGCCGGACATATGGGCTGGCCAGGCGTCCATCCGGTGCGCCACGCCGACTTTGTTCAGGTAGTGTTCGGCCTTTTCCCTGGCCTCTTGCTTGCTTATGCCAAGCACATGCACCGGGGCTTCCATGACGTTTTCAAGGGCGCTCATATGCGACCACAGGTTGAAGTGCTGAAACACCATCGACAGCCGTGAACGCATGCGTTGTAGCTGCTTGGGTTCGGCGGCCTTGAGCCCGCCGAGTTTGTTGGTCACCAGTTTCAATTGTTCGCCGTTGAGCACGATGTTGCCGGCGTTGGGCTGCTCCAGCAGGTTGATGCAGCGCAAGAAGGTGCTTTTGCCCGAGCCGCTGGAGCCGATGAGGCTGATCACATCACCGGCCTTCGCTTCCAGGGACACGCCCTTGAGCACGTGGTGGCTGCCATAGCTTTTGTGTAGATCCTGAACTTCTAGTTTGTACATGGTTTTTATTCTCTGGAATCAGTCGCTGAGCAAGCGACCCTGGCGAATAAGACGGGTGCCGGCGACTTTGGCCAGCCACAAACCGGGCTGGGCAAAGCGCAGGCGTTCTCGGGCATAGAGGGTGCCGTCGGTGCTGGCGCGCACGATACTGTGGCGATCGGTCAGCGGATCCAGCACTTCGAACAGCGGATCGCCCACCCTGACCCGGGCACCCAGCGGTTGCAGAAAACTCACCACCCCCGGGTGCGGCGCATAGGCGTACTGCGCGCCGGCGAATGGCGTCGCTTCACAACAGGTCAGTGGCGCTGCTGGCCAGTCACCACTGATCAGGTCTTGTTCGGCGAGATAGCCAAGAATGGCCTCGGCGCTATCGACACATTGTTCGCGTTCGGTGTCGGCCATGCCGCGCAACTCGATGGTGGTGGCCACGCAGGCCAGCGGAATATCGGCTTCAGGAAACAGCTCAGCCAAGCGCAACCAAGGGATCGCACAGGCCTCATCGAAGGCACTGCCGCCCGCACCCTCGGCCAGCAGCGCGGCGCCGGCACCGAGTCGAGCGGCCAACGAACGCAATCGCGGCCAATTTTGCGGCATGGCGTAAAGCAGCATGATCGACTCGAAATCGCAGTGCAGGTCCAGCACTACATCGGCGTCACAGGCATGTTGCAGCAACAGGCGGCGCAAGCCATCGAGTTCCGACATCGGTGGTGGCATGTCGGCGAGGACATCGGCCATGGCCCGACGGATCTGTGCAGTGTTGACGTCGGCATTGTCGCCCAGGTGGTCTTTCACCTGCGCCGCCACGGCTTCGGTCAGCTCCGGGAAATCCCGATTGAAATTCTTCCCGCTGGAAAACTCGAAGCGCCCCTGATGGGTCGCCTGGAACATCTGGGCGATGCCAATCGGATTGGCCATCGGCACTAACTCGATCACG
The DNA here is from genome assembly GCF_019956495.1 of Pseudomonas sp. BF-B-26. Classification (NCBI taxonomy): domain Bacteria; kingdom Pseudomonadati; phylum Pseudomonadota; class Gammaproteobacteria; order Pseudomonadales; family Pseudomonadaceae; genus Pseudomonas; species Pseudomonas sp. BF-B-26. The sequence goes on from NZ_JAHBDP010000146.1 coordinate 58,314, forward strand.
CCGTTCAGGCGACCTTGTTCTTCCAGCACCCGCAGACGTCGTTTGAGTTCAACCGCCACGCGCATCCCCGGCAACTCGTCGGCATGCAGGGACGCCTGAATGTAGGCCTTGCGCGATCCGCTGCCAAAACGAAACAGCGACAGTTTCCGTTCAGTGCCCGAAGCACTCCACGGCAACAGGTATTCAATGTGCTCCATAACAGCTCCTTAGTGCTTGCGCGGTGCCAGGTACGCCAGCCAGCGACGCTCGGCCAGCTTGAACAGGCGAACCAGAATGAAGGTCAGGGCCAGGTAAATGAGGCCGGCCGTGATGAACGCCTCGAACGGCAGATAGAACCGCGCACTGACCGTACGCGCGGCCCCGGTGATGTCCACCAGGGTGACAATCGATGCCAGGCTGGTGGTTTGCAGCATCATCAGCACTTCGTTGCTGTACTGCGGCAACGCCCGGCGCAAGGCCGAGGGCAGCAGAATGCGGCGGTACAGGGTCAAGCGCGACATGCCCATGGCCTTGGCGGCTTCGATCTCACCGTGGGCCGTGGCCTTCAAACTGCCGGCCAGCAGTTCCGCGCTATAGGCACTGGTGTTGATCGCAAAGGCCAGGCAGGCACAAAAGGTTGCGCTGGACAGGTACGGCCAGAGCGCGCTTTCACGTACCGCTGCGAACTGCGCCAGGCCGTAATAGATCAGGAACAATTGCACCAGCATCGGCGTGCCGCGAATCACGTAGGTGTAGAGCCAGGCCGGGACGTTGATCAGGGGCGATCGGGACACCCGCATCAATGCCAACGGAATCGCCAGCACCAGGCCGAAGGCCAGGGAAATCAGCAGGACTTTGAGGGTCAACAAGGCGCCATTGAAATACAGCGGCAGGTTTTCCCAGATCAGGTTGTAGTCGAGAATCATGGGGTTGCTCCCAATCACAATTCGGCGGCTTTGATGCCGACCGAGTAGTGTTTTTCCAGGTAACGCAGCACCAGCAATGACACGCTGGTCAGCATCAAATAAAGCGCCGCCACCGCGAGGAAAAACGTAAACGGCTCATGGGTGGCGTCCGCCGCGTTCTTGGCTTTGAACATCATGTCCTGCAAGCCGATCACCGAAATCAGCGCGGTGGATTTGGTCAGCACCAACCAATTGTTGGTGAACCCCGGGATGGCGAACCGAATCATCTGCGGCACCAGAATCCGCCAGAACACCTGACCACCACTCATGCCATACGCCACAGCGGCCTCGGCCTGACCTTTAGGAATCGCCATGAACGCGCCGCGAAAGGTTTCCGAGAGATAGGCACCAAAAATGAAACCCATGGTGCAGACGCCAGCGATAAAGGGGTTGATGTCGATGTAGTGGGTGTAACCGAGCGCCAGGGCGATGCGGTTCACCAGATCCTGGCCGCCGTAGAAGATCAGCAGGATCAACACCAGGTCAGGAATACCGCGAATCAGAGTGGTATACCCTTCGCCCAGCATCGCCAGCCATTTGAGCGGCGACAACCGAAAGGCCGCGCCGATCAGACCCAAAGCAATCGCCATGCTCATGGAGGTCAAGGCCAGGTTAATGGTCAGCCAGGCGCCATCGAGAATGCTCGATCCGTAGCCGTGAAGCATGATGAAAGTCCTCAAACGTGCGCCAAAATGCGCGCGAGACAAGCCCAAAAGCGCCCGCAAGAGGCCGGCGCCACAGGGTTACAGGTAAGGCTTATTCGCCGTAGATATCGAACGCGAAGTACTTGGCCATCACTTGCTGGTACTTGCCGTTGGCGCGGATGGCGTCGATCGCTGTACTCAGACGTGCAACGTTCACGCTGTCGCCTTTACGCACCGCAATCCCGGCGCCTCGGCCGAAATATTTCGGGTCGCTGATGTCCGGACCCACCAGCGCGAAGCCTTTGCCCGCCGGCGTTTTGATGAAGCTCTCGTCGGTGTTGACGATGTCGGCGAGCGTCGCGTCCAGTCGACCCGACGCCAGATCGAGGAAGGCTTCATTTTGTGAGCCGTAGCGCACCACTTCGACCCCGGCTTTTTCAAGCTGCTCGGTAGCAAAACGGTCGTAGGTCGATGAGCGTTGCACCCCGACTTTTTTGCCCTTGAGATCAACCAGCGGGTCGTTGATCACGTTGCCGGCCTTCATCGCGAACTTGCCCGGCGTGTGGTAGTACTTTTTGCTGAAGTCGACCGACTTCATGCGGTCTTCAGTGATCGACATCGACGACAGCACGGCATCGATCTTGCGCACTTTCAGCGATGGGATCATGCCGTCGAATTCCTGGATGACCCACTCGCATTTGACCTTCATTTCTTCGCACAGGGCGTTGCCGATGTCGTAATCGAAACCACTGACGTTGCCCTCCGGCGTCTTGAAAGAGAAGGGTGGGTAGGCGGCTTCGATACCGATGCGCAGGCTGTCTTCGTCGGCGTGAGCCAGCAAGCTTGCGGCGCACAGTGCCAGAGCACCTAGAAGTTCTGTCTTGTTCATATTGTTGACTCCTTGGAGGGGCGTTGGGGTTGTACAGGCCATCCGATCTGGCACGGTGGATCAGTCCTGATGATTTTGTGTGGCTATAAATGACATGTTTTATTTCATAATGCAACACGGTGAAAATAAACGTATCACTCGAAGGCGCACAAATTCACAACGCTCCCGCGTGATCACGAGCACGTTCAGGCGCCAGGCAGGCTATTGATGGGTATTACGCAGGAGGAACAGGCTTGGCTAATTCAATGCCGGCCGCACCCAATCGCTTCAGGATTTCAAAGAGCAGATCGCTCTTGGTCGTACTGACAATCCTTGGGCTGCTGACATAGCCGGTGATGGTCAATGTGATGCCTTCAGGGCTCAGATTGCTGAATCGAACAACGGGGGAGGGTTTGTCGAGGATGGTTTCATGTTCGCAATAGGTGGTGTACAGCAGGGTTTTGACTTGCTCGGGGTCAATATCCAGAGGGAACACCAGTTCGAGTGTGGCCACCCCTTGGGCGCTGCCGCCCATGGTTATATTGCGCAGGTTCTGGGAAATAAGCTGCGAGTTGGGCACGATCACGATCGAGCGATCACTGAGCTGTATCTCCGTGGCCCTGACATTGATTCGCCGAATATCGCCTTCGACCCCACTGATGCTGATCAGGTCGCCGACCTTGACTGGACGCTCGGTGAGCAGGATTAACCCGGATACGAAGTTCTTGACGATCTCCTGCAAACCGAAGCCGATCCCCACTGACAACGCACTGACGATCCAGGCCAGATTGGTCCATTTGACGCCCAATGAAGACAACGCCATCAGAATGACCAATACGTACCCGATATTACTGAACAGGGTGCTCAGCGACGCTCCCATGCCGGGGTCCATATCGGTTTTCGGCAGGAACTCGTTATCCAGCCATCTGCGCAGCGATCGAATCAGGTAAATGCCGATCAACAGCGCGAGGACCGCATTCAAGAGATTGCCCGGAATGATGTTCAGCTTGCGCAAGCCATCGCCACCGAGGATCGCTGAAACCCTGTCAGTCAGTTGGCCAAAGGTCGCTCCAATCCCCCCCACAAACGTTGTAATCACAGCAATTAACAGTAAGGCCGCTCTGCCAATACCCGCCACAACAACCTCGATTTGTTCAAGCCGAACGTCGCCGATACCCAGCAGCTGTTTGATCGCTTTGCCGCTTGGTTGTTTTGGCGAAAACAGGTAATCACACAAGTCTCTGAACAACTGCGTCAGCAAATAGAAGCTGGCAATAACGATATAGAGCCAGACAACTTCGTAAGTGATGAACCGGGCCAGGGAGATGTAACCGACCAGCAGGCCAAAAATCGAGATCAACACGGCGATACTGAGGCCGGTATAAATCACCCCCGCCAGCGTAGTACCTGACTCAGGGTGTCCCCCGGCAATGACCATCGCTCGGCGGGTTCTACTGACGCGTAGCAATAGCGCACCAATAATCAGGATGACGACGAGTGACACCACGCCCCGGCTGAAAAGTACCATTTGCGTACTCATACCCGTCGCATTGGTGACTTGTATCAGCGAGATGAGTATCAGCATTGATCCGGCCAGCAGCGCCGGAAAAGGGTTTATTGCAAGTGCTACTTCATCGGCGATGCCAGGTAACCGCCATGAGGGATTGCGTTTAGACAACAGGGCCCGACTCAGACCGATAATCAGGGCGCAGGCGTAAGCGACTTTCTCGACATCGTCGAAGTAACCTTGCAGGGGCTGCGGCAATGGTTCAAGGCGGGTAGTCGCCGCGGAGATGAGCTGTATTACACAACCTGCGCTCAACATCGTGGCAACTACCGTCGCTATCGCCAATGAACTTCTGCGCAGGCGACCTTCCGGTACTCGATGGATACAGATCCATGTCAAACCACGTTCAGCCAGTCTTCGCCCCGGCGTCCAGAAGGCCAGGGCCAATAATAACAACGTGACGGTCGCGGTACGCCGGCCGGGTTGCCAGACGGACTGGATGACATTGTTGGACTGGTCAATCAAAAACCTCAGACGGTTTTTATCCTCCTCCAGTGGAGAAAACACCGGCAACCAGAACCGGGGGTTGAGGAAGCTGGCGGTGCGCTGGGCCAGTTCGGTTTCAAGTTGGGTACGCCGAATGCTGGCAATCTGAGTGATGAGGTTAGCAGCACCTTCTTTGATGGCCTGCAGTATGTTGAGATCGTTATCCACCTTGTCTTTTTGTGCGCTGAGATAGGACCTCTGTTTCACCAGATCGGACTTTTCCATGGTAACGCTGGTGGCGGATGACGTCCCGAGCACACTGAGTTGCGCTTGCAATTGCGTTTGCTCGGGAAGTAACACCGCCGCCAACTTGTCCACATCACTGAAGAGCAACTGTACGTTGTCCTGAAAGCCTATCAACTGGGTGTAGTTACTGGTCAGTGACACCTGCTGTTTAAGGTTGTCCAGCCTCAATTGCAGTGCTTCCAGATCGCTTTTTGACACGGTAGAGGTGGCGCTGGCCTCACCGTTTCTAGACGTGTTGGGTAGTTCATCCGCCGACAGCTCGCCGATGTTCGCCCCCATCAGCGCGAACACAACGAATAAGAGTAATTTCAATGCAGGACGCATAGGCATGCCTCCAGCGGCTGTAGCCATTCAGGTTAGGTCATGGCGTGTGCAGGCGCGAAAAATAGTTCTGCGAGGCGGGCCACGAATAGGGAAGGGGGGCGGTTGAGAAGGGGTGATCTACAATCTTTTATGCTGAACCACGCTCAGGATCACGAGGTGTGACGTATTGAGCGATCTGTCTACCGACCCAGTGTGCTTGCAAAGTGCCGGGCCCTGTCGGAGGTCATCATGAAAAGGCTGTCATTCATTAGCCTGTGCATCGCACTGTCGGTTTCCTGGACCCAGGGATGGGCCGAAACGGTCGTGCCGATGAAAGGGCAGAGTTCGCAACAAACCCAGGCGGATATCACCGATTGCCACAATATCGCGGCCAGTCAGAGCACTTCGACTGCACCGCCTCCTTCCGGTGGAAGATTGAAGGGGGCCGCCGCGGGCGCTGCCGCAGGGGCTGCGGGGGCGCAGGTGCGGGGACGTCAACATGACGAGTTTTATGATCAGGTCGATGAAGACCGCAAGCAGGACTATCGTCAGAATCGCGCCAAGGAAACCGCCGCCGCAGGAGCGGTCGTCGGAGGTTCGCGTCAGCGTCAGGAACGCCGGGCGCAAGAGAAAACCAGTGCGGCGACCAGTTCAACGGCCTATACCAGTTGCCTGCAAGGGAAGGGGTATCAGGTTAATCCTTGAGCGTTTTCCTGCCGTTGTTCGAGCAGATGAACCATCAGGCAGGCATACAACGTCACGAGGATGAACAAACCCATGCGGATGGCGAACGCTGTGTAAACGTCCTTGCCTGCTGCGCTGTCCTGTACCGACTGACCCAACAGGATGATCAGCGTGATCAGGGTATTGAGCCAAAACCCCGGGGTAAACCGCGTCGGGCTCAGGGCATACAGCTTGCGCGCCAGCACCAGGCCGAACAGCAACATCCACAGAAAGAACATCCACAGATGCACAAACAGACTGAGGGCGCTCCAGAAGAGGATCGCCAACAGGCCTGCGAGCAAGGTCGAGCCGAGCAGTTCGCGACCGGCGATGCGGGCGTTTGTCGTGGAGCTTTGCTGGCCCAGGCTGACGGCCTTCAAGATGATCGGCAAATAACCGGCCGGGTCGATCAACGCCAGCAGGAATGCCGGTAATACGATCAGGGTTGCACGCAGCGCAACCCGACTGACCTCTTCTGCCGGCAGGGGTGGGGCAGGCGGCGGAGAAGGGGCGTTGGGTGGATCCGGGAATAACCCATGACTGAACGCCACGACAACAACGGCGAGCAGCAAACCCTTGGCAAGTGCGTCGATGACCATCGCCGCCAGATCGAATTCGGCGATACCGGCCGAGGAAATCATGGTCAGGCCAATCACCAGGAAGGTCATGATCAAGGTGTTGCCGCCGCGTAGGCCAAAGCGGAAGGCCAGGAACAGACCGACGCTGATCAATAGCACGCCGCTGATGGGGTAATAACGCAGGACCGGGATCAATAGCAGGCCGATGCCGGTGGTCAACAGGGCGGCCAGTGCGAGAACCAGTCCGGCCTTGAACGGCAGCGGGCGATTGACCGAAGCCAGCAACAGCAGGCAAAGCACCGGCGCCAGAAAGGGAATCGGCAAGCCCAGGCCGAAACTGGCGGTGAGGCACAACGCTGTACCGGTGGCCAGGCGCAGTGCGCGTTGATCCCGCGGCGTGCGCCGAGTAGACATGCCCTTAATAGGCATAGCTCAGCCAGCTCATGAACCCCACAAACACGCGGCCGAGCGGGTTCAGCGGATTGCCCTCGGAGGGGAAGGCCATGACTTCGGCCTGCCCGCCGGCACGGATCGCCCGACTGTCACGCAACGTGTTCAATGAGTCTGGCGAAAACTCGATAATGACTGGGAAACGCTGGGCCGGACGCAACCAGTCGCGGCTGTTCTGCACGCTGGGCAAGGTGCCAGGCGCGGGTGTCTGCCCCACGCTGACACCGTAACCGACGCTGCGCACGCGCCCCTCGAAGACCTCGCCCGGCAGAGCATCCAGAACAATCGACACCGGTGTGTCGAGCTTCACCAGACCGAGGTTGTTCTCGGTCATGTCCGCACTGATCCACACATCATGAATGGCGATCAGGGTCATGACCGGGCTACCGGCAGCGGCGAATTGCCCGGCGTCAGTACGCAGATCCGTAATCAGTCCGGCCGAGCGAGCACGAATCTGCGTGTTGGACAGATCCAGTTCAGCTTTGGACAACGCCGTGGCGGCGCTGCGCAGCAAAGCGTTGTCTTCCTCGCTGCCACCTTCCTGCTCACGCGCGCGCTGCACTTCGGCGCGGGCAGCGGCCACTTGGCTGACCGCCTGTTCGCGGTTGGCGCGAGACACTTCGAGCAGTCGTACGGAAATAGTGCCGGGGTCTTCGCGATACAAACCTTCAAGACGCTGATTGTCCTGACGCGCCTTGAGTTCATTGGCCTGGGCTGCGCGCAGATTGGCTTGCGCCGAGGCAATGCCGGCGGTGCTTGCGCCGATCTGTCGGCGGGTCGATTCAAGGTCGGCGCGCGCACGGTCGACGGCAATCTGGTACGGCTGAGGGTCCACCTCGAAAAGGATTTCGCCGGCCTTGACGTCCTGGTTATTGCGCACGTTCACCCGGGTCACGCGGCCCGCCACTTCCGAGGCAACCGGAATCACAAAGGCACCCACCCGGGCCTGTTGTGTATAGGGTGTGAAACGATCCGCCAACAGGTACCAGGTCAGGCTCAGGAGGATCAGTAACAGGACCCATTTGATGCCTTTTTTCGCCGGGTCGGCAGTCGGCGCCGGTGCTTGGGCGACTGGGGGCTCGGACGAGGAAGGGGCGGTTTCACTCATTGGTCTTTTACCTTGTAAGACATTGGAATGGCAGGCTGTGCAGTGGCGGGTTCTTTCAGCAGATCGCCCCAGTCGGTGCGTTTTTCCATCTGTTGGCGGGTGGTCGGATCAACCCTCGGCTGGGCGCTGTACCAGCCACCGCCCATGGCCCTGTACAAGGCGATGACATTACTGACGGCATTGCTGCGGGCGACCAGGTAATTGTCCTGTTGTTCGAGCAAGGCACGTTGTGCATCCAGCACCCGCTGGAAGTCCGAATAACCTTCGCGATATTGCACGCTGGCCAGCACCAGCGAACGCTTGGCCGCCACTCCGGCCTCACGCAGGATGCGTTCGCGCTCCAGGGATTTGATCAGGCCATAGGCCGCATCGTCTGCCTCGCGTGCTGCCTGGCGAACCTTGTCGCGGTAAGCCTCGATCAGCTGCTGCAACCGCGCATCCTGCACGCGCACGTTGTTGCTGATCCGGCCGTGATCGAACAGATTCCAGCGCAGACTGGGGCCGCCAATTAAATCCAGATTCCGGGGTGTGCCACTGAGCGTGTCGGTTGACCAGACGATGCTGCCCAGCAAGGTCAGCGACGGATAGAAGTCGCTCTCGGCCACGCCAATCAGCGCTGACTGGGCGGCGACGTTAAGCTCGGCGGCGCGCACGTCGGGCCGACGCAGGAGCAGGTTGGCCGGTACATCTTGCAACACGGCACGATCGACCAGCGGGATCAATCCTTCGTACTCGACCAGTTGTGGCAGTGCACCGGGCGGCTGACCAATCAGCACCGCCAACGCATTGCGGGTTCGTTGCAACTGGTCTTCGAAATTGGGGATGGTGCTCAACGTGCCCAGGTACTGGGTTCTGGCTTGTTGCAGGTCGAGTTCGGCAGTCTGGCCACTGTTGAAGAGCTTTTCGGTGATCTCGAAGTTGCGTTTTTGCTGTTTGGCGTTTTCCCGGGCGACACGCAAGCGAGCTTCGGTGGTGCGCAGCGAAAAATAAGTATCGGCCACTTGCGCGCGCAGCAGTACGAGTACGTCTTCATAGTTGGCTTGGGCGGCGAAGTAGCTGGCATCGGACGACTCGATGGCGCGACTGAAGCGGCCCCAGAAGTCCAACTCCCAACCTACGTCGAACCCCGCGCTGTGTTGCCAGAAATGGCTGTCTTGCGGGTTGGTCCCGCCGGATTGCCTGCGGTTGAAGTAAAGGCTGTCGACGCTGGCCTGCTGCAGTTGCGGGTAAAGACCACTTTGAGCAATGCCGAGTTGGGCACGGGCTTCCATAACGCGCAGGCCGGCGATTTTGAGACCGGGATTGCCTGCATCCGACTGGGCAATCAAATGATTGAGGATCGGATCGGCAAAAACTTGCCACCACTGACGAATGTCCGGGTTCAGGCTCCGCTGGCTGGATTGCTCAAGGGCAGGGGTGCTCCAGTGTTTGACCCATTCTTCGCCGGGTGGCTGGAAGTCGGGCCCAAGTCGTACGCAGCCACTGAGGCCGAGTACGCCGAGCAGCACGAGCCGGCCTGGCCACTTCAGCAGGGTTGTACCTGGATGCATTACGCATGTCCCGACCAACAAAGTTCACTGGAGCATAGCCGTCCAAATGGGCACATGACTGGTACGCTTTTTAAGCGCCATCGAATCTATTTTTCTGGGAGAAAGTGCGCGCCTTGTTTATTCGCACGGCTCGGGTAGCAAACACACGTGCAGTGTGAACAACAATAGCGGGCGAGGAGTGAGTACTCGTATGCTCACGCTCTATTAGCTAGCTCTACTAAAGAGCTATTTAGCATAGTTATTATTAATTGTTTCCATAATCATAATAGAGATATCGCATTAACGGCTCGCTATTTCAAAGGCTGGAGGGCTCAATCAACATGACGACCAACACCTTTGATAAACACATTCCCAACGCTGAGGCTGTAATCGCAGCACTGAACCTGGAACCCCACATGGAAGGCGGTTTCTACCGCAGAACCTTTCAAACCGATCACCACACGATGGTTGAGACCGCTGGTGGCCGGCGCTACCTGATGACATCCATTTACTACTTGCTGACCAAGGATTCGCCGATTGGTCATTTTCATCTGAACCAATCGGACATCGTGCATTACTACCATGTGGGAGATGCAATTCGGTACAGCCTGATTTTCCCGAACGGCACATTAAAAACGGTTGTGATGGGCAGCGATATAATCGCCGGACAATGTCTGCAGCTACATGTGCCGGGCGGCGTCTGGAAAGCTTCGCAGCTTACAAATGGATTGGCGGGATACGGTTTGATCAGTGAAGCGGTTTCACCAGGGTTTGATTTTGCAGATATGGAGTTGGGCAGTCGGCAAAAGCTTAGCGAGCAATTTCCCGAACATTCGCAGCTGTTTGAGAGGCTGACGGGCATGTGACCTTCGCTATTTTTGGACACAACCTGCGGGCCACGCAATCCAAGGTCTCCAGCATTTGAGTTTGCTTTCTGGACACATTTTTTAGGATTGAGTCCAGTTTAATTGCAACTTTTCTGAGGAAAGTGTCCAGATTATTCGTTGCTTTTTCTGTTTGTGTCCAGAAAAGTTGCTGATCTGAACATGATAGGATTATGTCCTGAAATAGTGCAAATTCAGAAAATAAACTCTCGCTGCCTTAAAAATATGCGTACTTTTTTATGATGATATGCGATAAAAATCATCTGAAGCCTTGGTCTTTGATTATAAAAAACACGTCAATAAATAGTTAATTATCGCTGGTTTTATTTGATCGCACTATTCATTGTCACGCACTCATCTCTGTCAAACTCCCGTCATGTAAGGTTGGAAGCTGTTTCAGCGTGGCTTACAAGGACTTGGCAATATATGCATATTTACGTCAATATATTAATAAATAGCGTTTTCGATGTCTAGAGTGGGGCTATTGACCGGGAGGGTGTAGAAAAGTGAGACTAATACCGCTTTCGACATGACGCTCTTTAACAACCAGCAAGTGATAACCACTACCTAAAAATAACGGAAGGGTGTGAATAGGCTCGGGGTGAACCTTGACTATTGGCTGCCCGCTGGATATAGGTAGGCGGAATGAGTACCAAGACTCAATCTCCAGTAATTAATAATAAACAATCATCGTCTTCTGGTAGTTCACATTTTACCGCAAAAACTACTACAGCGGCGGAACTTAATGTTAACAGTTCAAAGCACAGTGTGACTCGATACGAAGTTGCAAGTGAGCGAATACCTACCATCAAGCTGTATCTTGCCGGCGATCTAACCGCCAAAGAAGCAGCTCAGTTCATAGGTATCAAAGTCTCCGGGTTTCACAAAATCATTCGGAGGGTGCGTGCACATGGAGGTGATCTAAGCGCGGTGACGGCTGGCGCCCCAGGGCGACGAAATACGCCGTTGGAGTTTGGTGCTGAGATGGAACAATTGATTGTGGATGCGATACGCGCCTATAGGGGAAAAGCAGCAACGATCGAGAAGGTTTGGGTTACAGCTAATGTACTCGCAGATGAAAGGGGGCTGAAAAGGCCCAGCTATCATGCTGTGCGACGAAGGCTGAGGGCTAAGGGTAAACGCTTCTTGACGCAGATGCGCCTCGGCAAAACCGAGGCGGCTGATATCCTCGAAGCACGGCCAGGCTACAAAGTTACAACGCGTCCGTTGGAATGGGTTCAGATCGACCACACACGTGTAGATCTGATCGTTGTAGACGAGAATGACCGCAAGGTGATCGATCGTCCTTGGGTGAGCTTTGCCATTTGCATACATACGCGCGCCATTGTGGGCTTCTACCTCTCCTTGCTCCCACCAAACGGGGTCACGGTAGCGATGCTGATCGAGAACATCGTCCTCCCGAAAACCAACATGTTGGCAAGCTTGGGACTGGACGAACACATTTGGCCAATGTATGGCATTCCTGATGTCATACATGCAGACAACGCGGCGGAATTTCGCTCCGAAGTGTTGAAGGCTAATCTCAAAAGATTCGGCGTCAAAGTTGAGCATCGTGATGTTGGAAAAAAACATCAGGGAGGCCACATTGAGCGTTTGATCGGCACGATGATGAGCTCCCATATTCATTTTTTAAGAGGGACTACTTATTCGAATATACAGCAACGCGGCGATGAGGACAGTGAAGGCAGGGCTTCCTTTACAATTTCAGCGCTCAGAAAGTTTTTCGTATGCGCTATACATGCGTATAACAATCGTAAACATAGCGCCATCAAAATGTTTCCTGCCACGAAATGGAAGGAGCACTTTGCACATCACGCTCTACCACGCCAGATCGACGAGTCACATTATCAAAACTTCAGGTATGTGCTCTTCCCGGAAAAGCCGAAGCTGATTCGTACAGGCGGAATTGAGATGCATAGCAGATTCTATTATGCACCCTGCCTGCAAGATAAAACTCGTGATGAGTTGATTGTTAAGTTTGATCCCAATGATTTTTCACATATTTACGTAGATCTTAATGAGGATGGAAAATATGTAAAAATTCCGGAGTATAGGAACGTGGCAGGGCGAAGCTCTGAATACGCCACCTATAGAGTAGAGAGGCAGCAGAGAGGCGAGCGGGATGGAACTTATTCTCATGAAGGTACCGCCTCGTTAGCGCTTGGTGAGGCAATTGCCCAGGAAGAATACCGAAAGACAGCAAGAAGTAAGCGGCAAGCGGCTAAAGAGGCTGGTAAACGTGACCAAAAGCAGTACACCGAATCCTTGGCTACGCAGGCTGAGTGTGTGATCCCTAGTGAAGTAGTTCTGGTCGATCAATTGGATCATCTTGGTTCAGAGGCGAAACCGGCGACTGATAAAAAGCATGCTAAGCAGAGAAAAGCACAGGAAAAATCAAGTCGACAGGGGCGCGCCCGTTTGAGAGGCATTGACGAAGCCCGAGCGATTAAGGAACAGCACTGGAGGGGATTCTCGGTGAACAATTTGGCGGAGCAAATTGATTTCGATGCGCCTCCAACAATTTACTGAGTGTTATTTATCACGCTGGTTAAATAACTGGTATGGACATTTAGCGTGACATCAGCGGTGGTTATCACTTGAGCATTTGTTTCGGAAGTCGCTGAAGGTTAAAGCTCGCATATGGACTTAGAGATTCGGCTCGTAAGTTTGTGAGCTGAGGCCTTTGTGCGTTAATAAAAGGCAATATGAAAATTATTCTAAATAATCTTGGGGACAATGATGGATTTTTCTCACGTGGACAGTAGCTGCCACCATCTTTTCGAATTGAGTAATCAGGAACGAGCACGAGCTTGCCTTAAAGATTTTTTCCTTCCACATCCGTCTGCGGAGCGCCTGTTCAAGAAGATGGACATGATAATGTCTATGCCACGGAAAGTCGTTGCACCCTGCTTGTTGTGTTTGGGGCAAGGTGGGGCAGGAAAAACATCCACGGTAGAGGAGCTTCAACGTAGGAATGCGACGTCCTTAAACCGCATCGTATTTGTTACGATGCACCAGAACGCAGACAATCTCGGCCTGAAAGAGCTGATTCTCGGGGAGATGGGATTAGATACGAGCCGCAGGGCTAGGCAGAGCAGGCGAATAAGCCCAGAGCTTCAATACATTATTAAATCCGAGAATATTAAAGCAATTGTAATTGACGAAGTGCACGATGCTCTTACGCTTTCTCCTTTCCAACGCAAGATCAATCTTTCCCTGCTGAAAAATCTTTCCGGCACAACCTATGGCTTGTCAGTGTTTGCCTTTGGTGTCCCGGATGCGGCTCGTTTTTTGAGGGAGGATCCGCAGTTGGCGAGGCGCTATGCGGTTCATAACTTGGAGTCTTGGGAAAATGGGCAAGATTTCCGGAACTTTGTTTTCAGCTATATCCATCGGCTGCCGCTAAAAAAACCAACGGATTTTCGTGATCAGAATCTGTGTTTGGCGATCATCGAAAAGTCGTTGGGTATTACCGATAACATCGTAAAGATTCTGCAAGCTTCAGCATGGGCCGCAATTGCTGATGGTTCAGAACGTATCACGTTGAACCATATCACGAAAGTGGAAGAAATTATGGCACAAGAACTGGGTTTAAGCCTGCAAGGCTTGGAACAAGTGAGGATGGACAGGGAGCGCGCATAGATGAACCCATCTCAAGCTATCCAGGTGGCTCGAGAAATACTGGAGGGCGATATTGCCCTTCATTATTTTACCGATGAGCATTTGAATCTCATGCAGCGCCTAGAGGAATCGCTCCTATCACCTAAAGGCGAGGTGATACTACTGCAAGGTAGCGCAGGTTGTGGCATTACTACATTGCTGAGGAAGCTAGAGACGCAGCACCCAACAACCACTCGTATGCTCAAGGGGGATATTTACATCGGTTACTGGGATTTCGTAAATCATCTCTGTGATGCGTTCAATGTACGCCGCGGAGACTACCAAAGAAATCTTATTCCAGCGCATTTGCTTAGAGTGCTCTCGCTTACTAAGTGCAAGGTGCTGCTGATCGACGACCTTGATATCTATATTGCTAACGAGAACGAGCTTGATCATGTGTTTAGTACAATCAGGACTCTGTCAGAAAAAATGCCAGCTTTTACAGTGGTGCTTTCAACGCGAAACGAACAACTCGTAAATCGTTTTTTTAAGTACGCGCAACCGAACTGGTGGAGCCACAGTATAAGGCAACGGATTTCGATAGAAGAATATTATGATCTCGCCAGCCGTCTATGGGATGGGCTGAATGAAATGTACTCACTGGATGGGCTGAATGAAATGTACTCACTGGATGTGGTGACAGTCAATCTTGAATCCATCGAGCCTCGCAACGGCTTGGATCTTCAAGTCGCAAACAAAGCACTTCGACTGCATTTTGTCGAGCAATTCCTGCGACAGCAAGGTGCTCTGGGCTCACTAGGTGATTTCAACGGTCTCGATGAGTATGATTCCTAAGTTCAATCAATTCTCGCTTCCTAAACCCTATCCTGACGAAGCTTTATCGTCATGGATGTATCGTGTCCGCATTACGTTCCCAGAGCCCGAAATCCGAGCTTTAAGAATAATGAATAACCATGAAAAACAATTTTCTCCTTTCGCGAATTCTTACGCAAACTTTCTTCATGGACGAGGCAAAGATCTGGATTTCAGCTTTGAACACCCAGAGATCCTTGAATTTGCGAACACCTATGATCTATCTCTTGAATGGATCAAAAGTGTCTTCTCGCCGGCTAGCACCCAGATAATCCCGATATGGTTGCGCTCAGATTATTGCCTACAATGCATGGAAGAATCGATCGCCGATGTGGATTTTCCAGTTTACCTTAAAAGTTGGCGATTGATCCTAAAGCCTTTTTGCCAGAAGCATGGATGCGTTCTTTACAGTGCTGATAATTTCTTGCATTCCTCAATTGATTTTGCCATGAGTATTTTCGAATATGATAGCGATAGGCTCTATGAGTTAGAGTGCGTGGCTGAAAGGCTAAAAAAAGATGCTGAAGTTCAGGCTCTGGGTCGAATGGTCATGAATCGTATCGACTCGATATTGAGCGAAATTAAAGATGCTATCACACATGAAAAAGCACTAAGCTTCGTGATGACTCTTTTGCGCATAACGCTTATGACCGCAAGCTGGGGCAACTACTCGTCGGTCATGAAATTTAATGTCCAGGCCAACAAAAAATTTGAGGGAGAGAATGGATTTCCAATGTTTTATCAGCTTCCGTATCGTGTCACTGGAATGGCGCGAGCTCGATCATTTTATCTGATAGGACTCTTGTTAGGTTGGATTGATGAAGAGCAAGCAAAAAATGCGAAGCAGAGGGATGACTTCTATTTGGTAACTTCGGCGCGAAATTTCTGGCGACGAGTTGAATATAAGCCTCGAGTTCGAACTCTGCTGAACTTGTATAGTACATCGTTTTTAGGGGTGTCAATGCTAGTTAGTTGGGAGTATTTTGATGTTTAAATATATTCTTCCCCTTTACTGGACTCCTAGTTTGCGAGTCCGGGTATTTAATTCCGATCACTATGCGATCACACCGATCTGCTTCGCCATGGATTGCCAGTCCGGACTGATCTTATCTCATTCATTCAGCTACGGATTGGCTCGTACTGACTTGCTGAATCTTGCCATGCTTGCGTTTCGTGAAAATCATACGCACTCTGGAGGCGGAAGTTATATGTTTCGCAGTGCTTTTGGTGATCTGAGCTTGGCAGTGAGAAAATTGAACACAGATTGCACTACGCTATCTTTGACTAATCTTAAATATACAAAATCTACGATGTATGACTGGCATAAGGCTGGAATTCTATTGGAAGATTTATTCTACGATTGGCCTAATTATTTTATCAGTGAACTTGATGATTATAGATGCGTCAGTCCCCTGTTGCTCACTCGGCTAATTGAAATTGTAATTTCTCGATTTAACTGTTTAGTTGAATCGGGTGGTATCAGTTTCAAGTTGTTCGCCGCGAATCAGTCAGCTTGAGCAGGCAACAGTAGGCGCTTACGGTGGAGGAGTTCCTGCTAAACAATCGTAAAGCTAAACCTTACAGTGAATATCAGCGGCGTGCTCATTGAAGCGGTAAACGTGTGATCATTACGCGAGCTTCAGCGTGCGGAGTCTTATGGATCGGTGGCACGCAAGCACTCCGCTGCAACCGTAGAGATTTTGTTGATCAAAAAAGCTGGAGAGATACAGAGTGGGCTGAACCGCCACAGTTTTTAACCCCCATAGGACGACCCGCTTTCCCTTCGGCTCCAAGCTCGCTATGCACCACTAAGATCTAGGTCTTTTCCAATACTCCCTCACCGACGTCAACGCCAGCCCCAACTGCGCCGCTACCTGCTGCTGCGTCGCTCCTTCTGCTTTCAGCGCAAGAACCGCTCTCTCATTATCTACGTTCAGTGGCTTGCCGCGTCCTCGCTTAATGAGGTTGCCGTCAGGATCAAACTGATCGCTGAGCACCTTCATTCCACCCTCAGCCTCAAAGGCAGCCACGTCGGTCAACGCACGGCCAATTACAGTCAGCGGTTGCTCACCCTGGCGGTGGGCAATGCAGAGGGTAAGCATCGCGATCGGATCTAGGCCAAGGGATTGCGCCAACTCGTCAAATTGCTCGACGGTGATGCTGGTCTGCGCGTTCTCGAGGGCACTGACTTTACGTCGATGAGTCGCATCCGAGACGTCAGCGTACCTGGCGCGCCGGACGAGGCGGAGCGCCCGAAGCACACCTGCAAATGCGGTTCTCAGTTCCATGACTTTCTCAAAAGTCAGGATATAGCCATAACTGAGGTTTACGGATAAACGTCAATATAGTGTATTATCCGTTTGGGCGATGTCCCAGTGAGCCACAATCAGTGGTTTGAAGGTAGCGAGGGCATCACCAGAGCTGTCTCAAGGAGCATCAAGACCACCTAACCCGTGATCGGTACTCCGGTTCCAGAGCCCTCTCTAGTGGTCATCACTCAACGAAGACAGCAGATTTATTGACGGAGGTTTGAGATTGAGCACGCATAAAAACGAAGGTGCTGAGGAGCTACTCGATGGCGATCCTGGCGTACCTCGCCAAGGTGTCGTGGATTCAGATGAGATTCTGATGGGGCTGGTGCAGGCCCTCTATCCCCGCAAACCGTATTGCTTAGTGGAGGACTGGACGATTTTTCGAGCCGAAGTCACCGAAGACGAGCTACGAAAAATTCACGCAGCCGGAAAGCTACCGCTGGTGTTGTTTGCTCACAATGTCCGCTTTGACAGCGAGCGGCGATTTGACGTCGGCGACTGGGTACGCTCCACCATGGCGATTTCATTTCAGGACGGCTTCCTTTTTGAAACCTGGAACACGACTTATGTGTTGAAGGGGCCCGGTCACGAAAAATCAGCAAGCCTCGAGGCAATCTTTTCTTTCTTTTAGATGACGCGGTGCCTAGGCAACGATTTCAGATTGAGACAAAAATGTTCCGAACCAACATCGAAGACATTGAAGGCATACCGGGAATGTTCGGGGAGGGTCTCGCGCACTGGCATGGCATTTCGCGAGCTCTAAATATTCACTGGTACCACGTATGTGTGAAAGAGAGGCTCGACGGTCGCTTCATAAACATAATTGAGATGTTGAATGACGAGACACGGCTGCTTGAGGTTCTTGAGTCGCAGAATGAAGACTATGTCATTACTGAAATTCAAGGCTTCCTTCCTCCCTGGATGACCGGTTGTAAGAGTTGGCGACTGGAAACACTGAATGCGGTCTCCATTGGCTATGACGGAAATGGCGCCGTGGTCTGCTTACTCGAGGCCGAAGACGGCGAGATTTACGCTGACACTCACGTTCGCTCTTTCGACCCTAAGTCGTTAACCAACGTCCGGAAAATCTACTGAAAAACAGCGGCAAATTCAGTAACTGAGCTCGCTCCTCGTGAGCTCTATCAATGGCATGGGAGACGGTCAGTGAGTGACAGTACAGAGGTTGAGTTACATTCCAAGCGTCTATCGGATTTTCATCTGCGCAGAATCCTACGCGCAAGCAAGCATCTGTATGGTGAACCCATCACTGCCATCCTGAGCGACGTTTTCGTATACGCAAATTCAGCGGTGGGTATCGTTTTTGGTCATGTGGATCAAGGGCCTCACGGACGCTATGCAGATGGTCACTTTTTGCGCACCAGCGATATCCGCCAAGTGCAAAAAGAAGGACGATTTTGGGTGCTGACCACTCAGAATTCCCGATACGTTGTTGCCTCTTTCAAGCGTGATAACGGCAGGGCTAGTTTTAGAACCTTTCTACTGCGAACTAAATGTAGTTTTCATTAGACGAGCTCTCACTACGAACGACGCTCAAAAAGGCTGCTGGCCGCTAGGGGTGTCTATCGGATGATCCGCGAAATTTGCGAGGATAGAAGGTGGAATTACTCATTCGAAAAGGGGAGCCTCTCAGCTTATCGTACGGCATCTTTGCGTCATACCATCGCTGCGGCCCGTTCAAAGCCCTCCGAGATTTCGACCTTCTAGAGGCGATTGAGGTATACAAAAGTCAGACCTCTGAGGCGACGGACGAATATTCCCTGCTGTCTGATTTTCCTGATTACCTAATCGCACACCGGTACATAGAATTAACGCCGTGCCGAAATATTCACCTCGGTGAGTTCAATGGGTTCGATGTGAGACAGAAGGTCGATTCTGATGAATGAGCGTCAAGGTTGAAGCTCTTTCTGGACTGCGAGTTTTCTCAGCTCAACAAAGACGCCAGGCTCGTCTCTTTTGCGCTGGTGGCTGAGTCAGGTCAAGAGTTCTACGTCGAACTCCTGGATACCTACGACGTGGCTGACTGCAGCGAGTTTGTGATCGAGCACGTACTCCCACAGCTCAACCCATCGCTGCATGGTCAAACCTTGGCGGAAGCTCAAGCAGCTTTAAGCGGTTTCCTTGCGCGTTTCGATGAGACGCTCGAAATATGCACGGACGCCCCGGACTGGGACTGGGATTTTTTCTGTGACCTCGCATACGTACACAACAGTTGGCCAGCACATGTCATTAACCGGCCGACCAATCTCATCACGCTGTTCAGCAAGGTGAGCACCAACGCTCTGCAAGATGTGGAGCTTCCTGACCTGCCACATCACGCCCTATTGGACGCACGGATCCTTGCATTGCTCTACAAGGATCTGGCTTCAGCTTTGTACCCCAACATAGATTAGAAAATATGCGGAGGATTGGCGATGTCCTTTGATGACGACACGGTGTACTGCGATGTTCAAATGCCGGTCGCGCAGGGGCGGGAGCTACTGCAGTTGGTGAATGCCTTGCGCGATTCGGGAGTTCATCCGAACCTCGATACAGTTTTTGCGCACATGCAAATTGAATTGAGGATGTCGATCGATATCGTCGAAAACCCACCAGATTGGGGAGCTGCCGAGCCTACTAAGCATTGAAGGCATAAGGCTAGGCGCTGGCGCGAAGAGGCGATTGCAGGTTGCAGGTTGCAGGTTGCAGGTTGCAGGTTGGGAATCGAAAGTCTTCCTAGGTCAGGTACGTCAACGAGGTTCGCGAGCTTGCCTGTAGTTCCGGTCGTTCCGTGAGGCGGTTGCCGCTGCAGAAGTACAGTCTTTTTTTGATCTGCGAAGTTTGTGGGCAAATCGGGATTCTAGAAGAGGGTCGTTGGCTGAGCTTACGATGCTTCGAGCACATCCATTGGTCAACCTTTCACGACAGCAAATGATGTGATCGGATGCAAGACATAGATCCGATGAAACAGCTGACCGCTCATACACCTTTTTAAGAATGTGCTGAGCACTGCTCAGGGCGGGTAATCCAATGAAGCTTCAAATCTATTCAGATCTGCACAATGAATTCGCTCGATTCGATCCTGCCCCAAGCGATGCTGATGTCATCATCCTCGCCGGCGACATCGACCTGAAAGCGCGTGGCGTGAAATGGGCGAACGAAGTTTTCCAATGCCCTGTGATCTATGTGTGCGGGATTCACGAGTACTACGGTGGTCACATCGATCACACGTTACGCAAAATGAAAGAGGCGGCATTGCCTCATGTGCATGTGTTGGAAAATCAGGCTCTGATTTTAGATCAGGTTCGTTTCCTGGTTACCACAGGTTGGACGGACTACACATCGACTGGAGATCTCCAAGCCGCAACACGTACTGCCGCAGAATGGATGAACGATTTTCGTGTGATAAGAGCGGATGCTAATTATCGACGTCTGCGCCCAACTGATTTAATAGCCAAATCTAAGGTGGCCTACTCCTGGTTAGCTCGGGAGTTAGAGGCGTCCTTTGACGGCAAAACGGTTGTGATAACGCATCACGCACCAGTGCCAGATTACCTCTCTGATGATCATGCCGGTCATTTGGCAGCTGCCTATGCGAACGATTGGTCGGATCTCCTGGGAAAGGCTGACCTTTGGGTATATGGGCACACCCACGTTGCGGCAAGCTTCATCAAATATGGGTGCCGTGTGGTGTCAAATCCACGTGGTTATCCAGGGGAAAGCACAGGATTTGACCCTGAATTACTGATCGATATTTGATGCTACTTACTGGTCATGAGCAAGAGCGCATCGATGGCGCCACTCGTTGGCGGCGCGCTTATGGTGGGGCACAAATAGTAGTGAGCTTTTTTTAAAACGCCCGCTGTGTGGGTTTGCCAGCTAAGGTAAGGCGTCAGGCTCAGGCTCGTTACCACCAAGTTCTGCTGTTGCAGGACAGGCCTTTTTTTCTGGCCACTTTCGACGGAAATCTGCAGTAGTACGGCCAAGTCGAATAGCTAGCCCTAGAGCGAAGAACAAAGGGTAAATGTGGATTTCCACAGCGGATAGGAGTCCGTCCTCAGCTTCTTTGGCTAGGTCGTTCTTTTTATCTCTAGATGCGCGCACGAGTGCGAATGAATCGCACAGATCTGTTGCAACGAGCTTCGTTGCATCGTGAATCAGACCTGCAGAAAATTTCGTACAATCAAAAAAATCCTCCATTCGATCCGGCCAATCTGGTTCTTGTAGATTACCGGTAAATCCCTGAATGCGATGGGTCAGGTTCATTATCTCAGGGCGATACTCATTGCTCCCGGTCAGGCCGTCGGCGGGGCCATACTGATGCATTATGTCGAGCGTGTTGATCTTCTGTTGTACCGTCGATTCAGCCATTTGGCGCATCTGGCTGAGGTGTGAAACGTAGTTTGGCAACTGTTGCCTAGCGTAGTCTTGCTCAGCTTTTTGGGCGTAAAAAAAGATAGTGGTGGCGGCTAAGCCAAGCCAAACGTAGTCAGTGGAAAGCCATGAGACTTCGTACTTGTAGGTTAAAAATCCAAACACCTGGAAAACTACAAAACTAACTGCGAAAAATACGAGAAATTCCATGTCTATCAGCCGGCTGCAATTCGGGCGCGCAGGGTATCAGATCTCGCGAAAGTCAATGGCTACACCCTCAGCCTTAGGGTCGTGAATGCATGAGCCATCGTCGTAGGGGGGCAGTAACTATCCATGCTGCCCACCATTCGAAATAATCCCTTCAGTCAAAAAAAACAGCCTGTATTCTTTTGATCGATTCGCTTATCGCGTAGGTCATCTCATGTTGTGCCTCGCCTCAGCCACCGCAGTTAGGGCCACGCTTCCAAAAACACAGATCGTGGGCTCGTCGGGTATCGGCGATGTATCCGGGCCTCGACGTTAACAACGTGCTGATCAGTCACCATTAGGTTGGTTGTTGGCATACGTGGGCGTGAAACATTGGAAAAAACTCGCGCCCAACGCATAAATTCAAAATTCTGCGTCGGGATTGCTTTGCAGCCATATGAGGGCATCGAGCTCGCCAATGTTTTTCGCCGGATAATCTTTCGCGCGGTTTAGCGCTATGCGAAATAGGCGTGCGGAACGAATGTAGTTCTCGCCCTCGGTCGCGCCTCCTACTCTGTCTAGGTCTGAATGTCGTAGCCAGTCTTTGACTGGTTTATCGAGCACGTGGTACTGCGTCGGGAAGAATTGACAGAGCATTTCTGAGAGGAGGGCGCCTCTGGTGTTCACGCCATTGTGGCGTAGGCGATCAATTTCTACCTTCACGACACGATCTCGGGATACTACCTGCGCGTCCAATATTCGCACCAGGCTTCTCGCCAGTTCTTGAAAATTACTACCTCGCCCTTGTCTTTCCCAACCAAGACCTTGGAACCGGCTTCCGGTATGGAGTGACCATAGCTCGTTTAGGTTGGCGTAAAAGTCTAGGCTGCGAGACGGATTCCATGCGCGGGCTCTCGCAGTCGTCCGGAATAAAGTTTCGAGGTCGGGCCTGACGCTTTTGAACAGGCGCATCTGTTGTCGTCGTCTGGCGAGAACGGCAGCGTATCGCTTGAGCGTATGAGGGTCGGGTAGTACCAGCTCAAAGACAGCTCCATCATCTTCGCCTTCCGCTTCTGATGTATCTGGCGATTTCGGCTTCTTAGGTTGGATGGCCTCTCGGTAGCGACGAATCCAATTCTCGTCGAGGGTTACACACTTGTCTGTGAGGGTTTCGATCCACTGTTCGGCCGCATTGAAAGTCTTGTCAGAAATCAGTGAATAGCCATTAGCTTCGTAATTGGTAGAGAACGCAGCTTTAGAAAGATTTGAAGAGCCGACAAGCGCGTAGCATTTGCCATTCAGTTCCTTCCAAAAAACGGCTTTCGGGTGAAACCCGTCTATCGCTTCTGCGGCGAGAAAATCATCGTGCCTGTCAGGGGGAAGCCACTCGAGTACGTCCTCGCAAGCTGCTTTTCGGGTGATCCCGAAATCTTTGCCGACTATGAACTTGAATGACTCGCACTGGCTGCCCAGCTCTTCCTCGATGTCCCAATGAGTCAGATAAGCGCTGACGATGTACAGATGAGTCGATTCGCGAAGAGCTCGACGATAGACGTCTTGAAGCTCGATGCCAGAACGTTTGGGCAGTAAAAGCAATTCCATGCATTGAACTCCATATTGTTATTGAGACGGGGGCGTTGGTTAGTTGAGGTCACTTTGCCTGCGAAGGTGGCGCAGCTAAGCAATGCGCGTGCCCCCACATTTGCTAGAAGGGAGAAGCCTCCTGCTCCAGCTGTTGAACCGCGTTGTAGATTCTGCGCTTAAGATCTGCTGCGAATTCGCGAATGGTCATGATGGCCTGCAGTACTTCGGCGCAGTCAAAATGTATGGGCTCATCGTCGACGGTTCTACCATTGCGGTGCACGATGTCGTGGCGCTTGATGCAGATTGAGCTGATTTCATCCAGCTTCAGGCCTAGCATGTGTTTGCCAAACATCGCGTCCAGCACCGTCTTGATGGTAGATGGGTTGTGAAACGACAGTTCTGTGAGCGTTTTCAAGACGATGCTTTCAACTCCCTTGGGTTGCATTGCGACCTCCTTGAGCGTGAACTTCTTCTTGCTCAGCTCCTCGTACCCGGTCGCTACGTTCATCATGACGCTTTCATAATTCACGACGAGCGTGCGGACAACCGAGCTGATCAGCGCCTCTAGCAATGTCACTGCGTGCGCATAAACGAGCTTGTAAACGGTCTGGGATTTCTGATCGTCTTGGCCAAGCTCTAAGAGGTCAGAGGCGGTGGCGAGTTCTCTAGAAAAGTCGTTGAAAAACTCATTGTGCGAATGTCGCTCCAACCAACGGTACTCAGCTTCCTCCATCTCTGCATCGTGCATCGCGGAGTATTCCGCGCTCAATAATTCCCAGGTTTCGGGATCCTCATCAGGGTCGACTTCGACACCGTATTGCCGTTTGATCCACGCCAGGCATCTTTCCTGTTCAACCTCGAACGCATATTCCTTGATGGAGCTCATGAGTGTGTCCCGCTAGGTTTGCAGTTCTGCAGTAACGGCATCAGACCGGCTGCGAAGAATAAATCGAGTTTGGTGTATTGAGGCTCATCGGAGATCATGTCCGCCTGCAAATATTTCTACTTTGCCACTACCCCGCGAAAGGACGATAGAGCCTCCATGGCTGATTCCGATGTTTGTTACAAATGTGTTCTGGATCGGTTCCTAGGTGGGCAGATCCAGCGCAACGGCGTTTCCACATGCTGCAGCTTGTGTGGTTCGAAGCGTAAGTGCCTACCGCTCTCCAAGATAGTTACCCGTGTCGAGGCGATCCTTGGGCAGTACATTTGCGAAGGCGAAGTCGATTTTCGCTTTAGTGGCCACGGCTCTGAGCAGTTTCAGAAAGGTGAGGCCATCGACATATGGGTCAGCGAAATCTTTGATTGCGACAATGTTGTACCAATCGTAAAAGCAGTTTGCAGAAAGCTAACCTCATACAGCGATGACGTTAACTATTCCAGATTACCGTTCAGTCCCGATGATATCGGTCATCAGTGGGGGGAATTTCAGGAAGGAATGAAGCACGGGAGTCGCTTCTTCAACGAAAGCGCGAAGGGTTTCTTAGACTGGCTTTTCAAAGGTTTGGACAACTACCCCGTCTCGTCGAGCGAAGAGGCTGTGGTGCGAACACTGACCCCTAAAAATGCTCCCCAGATTTACCGTGCACGCACGTGCATGACCTCCGAAAGTTTCGATCAGATTCTGACCAATCCTGCACGTAATCTTGCAGCGCCTCCAAAGGACAGAGCAGGTGAGGGGAGGATGAATCCCGCTGGCGTCCCTGCATTTTATGGAGCTTTGGAACGACTGACCTGTATAGCGGAGCTGCGTCCCCCTGTGGGAGGCACAGTCGTGAGTGGCGAGTTCAAGTTAATCAGGGAGGTTAGGGTGCTAGACTTTGCTCGGCTCGAGAGCGCCGATTTGGGCCCTGAACCGAGTTTTTTCGATCCTAAATACTTCGCGAAAGCGGGTCGAAGAGAATTCCTCAGATACCTACACGGGGAAATCACGCTCCCCGTTCTCCCCGGCCTGGAGAGCAATTATCTTACGACGCAAGTCATTGCCGAGTATCTGGCGACTCACTGTAATCCAAGGATCGATGGTGTGATCTTCAAATCGGTGCAGCAAAAATCGGGAACAAATATTGTGTTGTTCTCGCACGTGGCGTGCGCTGCAGAATCGGTAAGCTGGGGGTTCAAAGGAGGGCGGAGTATTAGGGGTGCTAAGCAATCTGACGCACCTTGTATCGAGTATGTGCCTGGCAGTCTTGTATATCACGCAATCCGCGGCGTTGTGTACGAACCAGAGGATGAACCATTAACAGAATATGAACCCAAGACCGCTACGGCTCTGAGTGAATGGTAAGTCGAACGGCGAAGACTGTTCGTTAGGATGAATTATTCAGATTTGCACCAGGGTGACTGCGAACGGTTCAAGCGGGTTACTCCACCCGCTTGAGCCGTTCGCACGCTCCGTCAGAACTTTGGACGGAGGTTTAGTAATCGCTCCCAAAATCAAAGCTCGCCGTGGCCATGAATTTTTCTGCCCGAAGCGTTTTCCAGGTCGAGAATTTTACTGCCGGGGAGCAATCAAGCCCTTGGGCGCCAGTTTCTTTTCTTTGGTCTGGCGCATTTCGCAGATAGTAGGCGCATCCGCGCATCTGAATGCTGCCAGACTCTTTCTCGATGACGTAATCACCTACGACCCAGAGACGTTCCACCGCAGATTTGGAGGGAATCAAAAAATCCATACGGAATGTGTTCCCGTCCTTGCTGCCTGAGATCTTTCCGCTTTTCCATTTGTATTGAGGGAAATCAAATGAACCGGTGAGCTTGGATTCCGACTGGACGAGCTTTAGTACGCCTGAATTTGCACCGAGTACCATCTCCCACTCACCCGCGAGAATGACTCGCTTCGTATCCGTCCGTTCAAAGTGTGGTTTCAGCGTGGGCAGTTTGGGCGTGATGCTGAAGGTGATTGGAGTCGAGTTTCGTTCCAGATCGCCGGTACGGTAACTCGCAGAGACCTGTATCGGAGCGTCGGTGAAGCTGACAGCGCGTACTTTGAATTCTTTTAGGAGACCCGAACCGCTGATTTCACCCACCACTGCATTTGCGGTCGGGATCACCTTCAAGCTGCTCGAGGACGATGTGACGGTGACCGTCCCAGGGGGTAGCTTGTGTTGTGCAGTGGGATAGATTTTGATTACTAAATCCTGCGTGTCTCCGACATTCAAGGATTTCGAGTCGGCGTCAATTCTCACCTCAGCATCTGGGCTTTGAAACATGCTAACCGCATTCTTAATCGACTCAGCATGGGCTATGCACCAAGCTAAGGCTGACCCACAAGATGCTAGCGCGCTTACGTAGATTGTTAATTTTTTGGTTAACTGCTTACTCATACCGAACATGGCTATTTCTCAGCCAAGCGGTCGATTCTGATGGCGTTCGGAAAGTACGACCTTCCAGAGTCACCGAACAGCAAGCCCTTCGATGGGATGTGTATCTGAGCACCGGCACCGCCATCTAGGGCGATGGCTCTGTGAATTTTCAGCCTACGACTGTCGGCGATTTCTTTGAATGTTTGCGCAAAATCATAGAGCGTGGATGCTTGGCTGAATGAGTGGAAAACGCCTACAACCAGCATTTCTCCCTCGAGCGTGTAACCAACGGCAACTCTGTTGAATTCAGCATCCCGCGGATTTTTGCGGATGTCGACTGCGCCTTTGTAAACGATGATCGGTTTGGATTGAACAGCTTCCGACCATGCGCCTGCCTGATTACGATTCTGGGCTGGAATGATCTTCACATTGCCTTTGCGGTCAGAGACCAGAATCCCCCCGTGATCCCACTCCATGAGCTTAACCAGGCGTTTCCCATTCGACCTGATCAAGCCAATTGGCTTCTCGGCACCATCTGATCTGAAACCAAAAAAGCCGCCGCTTGCTATCAAAATGGTGTTTTTGTTCGCGATCGCAGAATAGGCTTCCTTGGCGGTGCCTTTCTTCCGGATATCTTGGACTGACAGGGCGGAGACGTTCGCAGGGATATAGGCAGTGACGGTTTGATGCTCGCCGCAAATCCGTGTCACCACTTCTGCTCCCGCTGCCAAGAGGTAGTTTTTTTCGACGCACTCTTGAGTCGCTGGCTGCTCCTGCGCTTGGGCAGTAAACACTACGGTCAATAAACAAATCAGAAGTGCAGCGGGTGAAGTCCGTTTCATTATTTTTCTTGTCTATATATTGGTTTTTCGCCACCCAGACATTGTCTAGCTGGCACTAAAAAAGCGCGCGGAATAGTAATGTATAAGGGTACTGGCGTCTCGCCATTTTTTCCTAGGCCGGGTGCACCAATGGCGTTAAACCCAGCGCGTTATGGATACTTCGGAAGGGGATAGGTTGAGGGATTTCCGAGGTTGGGGAGAGTCGAGGTGCGCTCTAAGCCGAACTCTCTGCTCTCGCTTTTGTACTAGCGCCACAATCGCTTGTGTAGCTGGCAACATCCCGAGCAGCCAGCCCCACTCCCAATAAAATCGCGACTTTCTGACCTGTCACTCAGGTCAAACTTGCTCCGTATTTGCTGGGTTCATCTCCTTTCTAAATCGGGCCTAGGTGCTAAGATGCCATCATCCTCAAAGGCTGCCTGTCGTTCGACTTTGCTCGGCCAACACTTCAAAGGAATGAAAAATGGGTTGGAAAGGAACGTTGCGTTCGATGCAGGCGGCTTCGCGTAGAGCTGATCGTAATGCCCAGCGTAGGCAGCGTGAGCTTCAGTCCCGCCAGAAAGAATACGCCAAGATGGAAGCGCTGGAGCAGGCTGCTTACGAAGTCGAGGTCTACGAAAATCAGATCGATGTCCTGCTTTCTGTGCATAAAGAATGTGGGGAGGAGATTGACTGGCAGTCATTCGTTGATAGGGCTGAGCCCGTAAAACCTGCTTTCGCGGGTACGCGTGAAGCGCATGCGAAATCTCTCGAGCAAACCTATGCACCTGGTTTTTTCGCACGATTGTTCAAGCTCGAAGCCCGTCAGCGTAAAAACTTGGCTGCTGCCATCGAGACGGGCCGGCTTCACGATGGCAAAGAGCATGAAGCCGCTGTCGCGAATTGGCGAGTCGAGCACGACTCTTGGCACCAGGAATACACTATCGCTCAGGGTGTTTTGAGCGGTATAGGTAAGGCGAAGCTTGAAGCGATCAAGCTTGTCGATCCTTTTACAGACATTTCTCATCTCGGCACATCGATCAAATTCTCGATAGGGGACACAGGGCTCGTGGAAGCGAACCTTAGCGTTCACGGCGTTCGGGTTATTCCTGCTGAAATCAAGTCCTTGCTGCAGAGTGGAAAGCTTTCAACGAAGAAGATGCCGGCAGGGAGGTATAACGAGCTTTTGCAGGACTATGTGTGCAGCTGCGTTTTGAGAGTAGGGCGCGAACTTTTGTCGATGCTGCCTGATGATCTCGTGATTGTGACGGCGGTCGACGACGTCCTTAATTCGACGACGGGACATATAGAAGAGCTACCCATTTTGAGTGTCGCGATCTCCCGGCGCACATTGGAAACATTGAATATGGACTCGATCGACCCCTCCGATTCTATGAAAAATTTCGTGCACAACTCGTCCTTCAAAAAGACAACCGGTTTTCAACCTATTAAAGCGCTGGATGCTCGACAGTTCGTCACAAACGTCTAACAGATAGACGGTATTGGTGAACCGCTTTTGCACAGGCAAATACAGCGGACTCGCCTTTGGATCCCGTTATAAGATAGTGGCCATTTCTGGCGTCTACTTGTCGCGTTGAGCCCACTATCCACGCTCCGCGTTCATGTGCGCCTCCATTAGCAGGATAGGGGAAGCACATGGACGAGGCACCAGTGATCACGGTTGACGCTGAAGTAGAGCCAATCAAAGTTGTAAGCATTCACAGTACAGTCGTTGCAAAGCTAAATCTCGCGGATTATCAAAACGCTGTTCCTGTCATTCGGGAGCTGCGAGTAATCAATGAGACAGCGATCAAGTACAACGACCTAGTGCTGACGCTGACGGCCTATCCCGAAGTTTTTAAGTCTAAAACTTGGCGCATTGACGCGCTGACTCCAAACGCGTTCATGCCTATCCCAGGTCATGACCTTGCTTTGGATGGTGCCTTGCTAGGTCGACTAACCGAAGCAGAAAACGCCACACTCACTTTCACGTTGACCGCGGCAGATCCGTCTGCTGAATCTGGTCGAGCGGAAATAGCTCGGCTGGATTTGGCATTGGAGCTGTTGCCACGCAATCACTGGGGCGGACTCTCTCATCTCCCTGATATGACTGCAGCGTTTGTTCAACCGAATGATCTTGCGGTGGAGCGGTTGCTCAAGCAGGCGGCTGAGGTATTACGTCAAAGCGAAAAGAGCTCTGCCCTAGATGGATACACCGGTGGAGCGAAAAGAGCCTGGGAGCTGACTTCAGCCATCTGGGCTGCAGTGGCACGTATGAAACTGGATTATGCACTACCACCGGCGAGCTTTGAGCAAACCGGCCAGAAGGTGCGTAGCCCAAGCCATGTTACGGAACATGGCCTGGCGACGTGTTTCGATCTTGCATTGTTCTTTTGCGCCGCAATTGAGCAGGCAGGTCTAAACCCCGTCCTGGTGTTCACCAAGGGACACGCTTTTGCGGGCTTTTGGCTTAAACCTGAAGAGTTTTCCACGACCGTCATCGACGACATCACAGCCGTGCGCAAACGCATAAAGCTCAAGGAGCTGATGCTGTTCGAGACGACGTTTGCGACCCAGCATCCAGTACCGCCATTCACGTATGCTACAGATCGTGGCGAACAACTGATCGCAGAAGGGCAGGACGAAAACTTCCACCTGCTTTTGGATGTCCGTAGAGCACGTTTGCAACGTATCAAGCCCTTGGCTAGTGCCGACACGCAGGTTTCAAAGTTACCGACGGATAATGATCTTGCTGATGGGTCGGAGCTATTAGTCGGTATTGCGCCGGCGCTTCCTGGTGAGGCGGTTACGGTCGAGGTGGATGAGCGTCTGCTCGACCCAAAAGATCGTCTGGGACGGTGGCAACGCAAGCTACTGGACTTATCGCTTCGCAATAACTTGCTCAATTTCAAAGCCGGGAAAAAGTCGCTGAAGCTTGAGTCACCTGATCCAGCGGCGCTGGAAGATATCCTGGCCAGCGGTAAGAAGCTGAAATTGCTGACACGTCCCGACCTAATGGATGGGGCAGATCCACGTGACCAGGCGCTATACGAATTACGTGAGCGGGAAGATGTTCGTCGTCTTCACGCCCTGGATGCATTGAAACGCAATGAGGTGTTTGTCGGCCTTTCCAGCACTGAAATGGAAGCAAGGCTGATTGAACTCTATCGTGGGGCACGAACTGCATTGCAAGAAGGGGGCTCCAACACCCTTTACCTTGCCTTGGGTTTTCTCAGTTGGGAGCGAGCGGACAAAGGCGGGCAGAAGTACCGGGCACCGCTTGTCTTGATCCCTGTGACGCTCGAACGCAAGAGTGCGCGCTCCGGCTTTTCGATGGTGCTGCATGACGACGAGCCTAGGTTCAACCCAACGCTCATCGAGATGCTTCGCCAGGATTTTGAACTGAATCTTGGGCAACTTGAGACGGAGCTTCCTCGAGATGACGCGGGCCTGGATATCGGTGCCATCTGGAAGGCGGTGGGTCGCGCCGTCAAAGACATCGCGGGTTGGGAAGTCGTGGAAGATGTTGTTCTGTCCATGTTCTCTTTCGCGAAATATTTGATGTGGAAAGACCTATCTGAGAATGCCGAAGCGCTTCGCGAGAGCCCGGTCGTTCGGCATCTTTTGGATACTCCGCGAGACGCTTTCCCGTCAGACATTACGTTCCCAGAAGATCGACGCCTGGATATCGACTTCAACCCACGAGAAGTGTTCTGCCCGTTGCCATCTGACTCCTCGCAGTTATCCGCTGTGATGGCTGCGTCGAAAGGAAAGGATTTTGTACTGATTGGCCCTCCCGGTACCGGGAAGAGCCAAACCATCGCCAACCTCATTGCGCAATCGGTGGCGCAGGGCCGACGGGTGCTTTTCGTTTCTGAAAAAATTGCGGCGCTGGATGTCGTTTACCGGCGCTTGCGTGAAGTCGGCTTGGGTGAGTTTTGCCTGGAAGTCCATTCCAGCAAGGCACGCAAAACTGACGTCCTGGCTCAGCTACAGTCAGCTTGGGATGCGAAGGGGGTAGTGGATTCCGCAACATGGCATGCCGAAGCTGATCGTCTTCAGGCGTTACGCGACGGATTGAACACCTACGTAGAGCGACTGCACCAGCGTTATACGAACGGGTACAGCATCTACCACGCGATTGGAGTTGTCTGTGGCGGCGCATCTATTACGCCGATGGATATGTTGTGGTCATCGCCACATGTTCATACGCGGGAGGACATGGCAGCACTGTGGGAGTTGTCAGATCGTCTGGAAGTGAACGCCCAGGCAATCGGATATGGAGTGTTGTCAAATCACCCACTTGCTCTGGTTGGTCAGGGAGAGTGGTCGCCTTCCTGGCAGCAACAACTTATTCAAGCTGCGCGAGAGGTGCTTCCTGCCGCGCAAGCCGCTATCCGGGCCGCGGAAAAATTCAGCGCCGCCACGAGCTTGCCGATCGCCGCTCTTGTGCCTTCTGTTTGCAGCGGTCTTTCACTCCTGTCGTCAACGCTGCCGCTTGCGGTGGGCCATGATTGGCGATTCGTGTTGCGGCCAGACGGTCGCATGATCTCGCAACGACTGTCTGAAGGCAGGGAGCTAGTAGAGAAGCATCGTTTGCTCTCCGAGCAACTTTCACCGGTATGGCCTATCACGACGGTTAATGCTGCAGAGAAAGGTCTCAGCCTTTTGGAGAGACGCAGGGCTTTGCTTTCGCAGCTCAGCCCAGCCTGGCCAGTGCAGACGTTTGAGACACTGAGCCAAGCAATAGAAATGCTCGACGGTATCGCGGAACTCAAACAAGAGCTCTCCGCGACTTACACCGACATCATTGAAACACTTGATGTACGCGAATTACTCGGAGATTGGCAAAGCGCAGAGCAGTCGTTTTGGCCCAAGTCACTGATGGGGACGCGCAAAGTCACAAAGACTCTCTCAACAGCTGTCTCCGGTGGTGCAGAACCCGATGTGGCGAAAGACCTACGTGTCTGGATTCAGATCCGTGACTTGCGCGAGAAGCTCGACACAATGGAGTTGGGGGAACACTGCACGCAAATCTGGGACGGCTCACTATCGGTTACGCGGAATCTTAAGGCTGTCATTCAGTTGCGCCAAGCAACGCTCTGCGTGACAGCGGAGGAGCCTTGGACTGATGTCGGGTTCGATGTTATCGCTGAAGGTCATTGCGGTGAGCAGTTGAAATCAGACCTAGCCCATATGCGTTCTATTGTCCTGCTTGACCTGGAGCTAGCTCCCTATCTGCACTTGGGCGACCTTACAGAAGGATTATGGTCTGGGCTTAACACCGACGCGGAACCGCTGTTCGCTGCAATTGCTTTTCAAACCTCGCGTCGTCCAGTGGTCGAGCAGGGTGGGCTCGAGGGGGATCACGACCCAGTAGCAGTCGGCCGATGCGGCAAGACCATGCAGGCAGACTTGGCGGTGCTCCAGCAACGACATCTCGTTGAAAAAGCGCTGTCAGAATTTGATGATCTGAGTGCCATTACCTCGGGGCTGTGGGCGGGTCTTAAAACCAAGGTAGACAAGGTCTCGGACGCGGTCGCGTTCCAGGGAAATTTGGCGTCCGCACTTGCTCAGCTCGGTACGACACCTGAGCTTGTATCTGCGTATCGCAGTGCAATACAGGTACTGCTCGGTGACGCGAATGCACTGCTTGAACCCGAGGGCATAGTTTGCCAATCAGGTGCTGAATTGCGTCAGTGCTTTGAGTTACTCCATCAGCGGGTGGATGTTCTAGCGACGGCGGGGCGTTTTACAGAATCAGGGCAAGCGGACATCCAGCTGTTTACGCTGGATGCGCTACTGCAGCATTGCGAGTCCATGGTTCGATCTGAGCCCGGTGTTCGTGCCTGGTGCGCATGGCGCAAGGTGCGTGAAGAGGCGGTTGGCGCGGGGCTCTCGAGTCTGGTTCAGGCTATGGAGGGCAACCTCGTCAAAGCCGGCGAAGTCCGCCATTCATTTGAAACCAACTACGCTCGGTGGTGGCTGAACGCTGTCGTAGACAACGAACCTGTCATTCGTGGTTTTGTGAGTGTTGAACATGAGCAGCGAATTCGGGATTTCAGAGCCCTGGATGATCGCTTCACTGCATTGACCCGTGATTGGCTACGGGCACGTCTTTGTGCGGATCTTCCTAATCCGGAGAGCGTAACCCGTTCCTCGGAGTGGGGTGTACTCAGGTACGAGATGGGTAAGAAAACTCGTCATTTGCCGCTTCGCGAGTTGATGTCCAAGATTCCAGATGCGTTGACGAAACTGACGCCGTGCATGCTGATGAGCCCGCTTTCCATCGCCCAATACCTCACACCTGGCGCGAGTGCATTTGATCTCGTCATTTTCGACGAAGCCTCGCAAATTCCCGTGTGGGATGCAGTTGGGGCTATGGCGCGTGGTAAACAAGTTGTGATGGTCGGTGACCCCAAACAGCTACCTCCAACGTCATTCTTCGATCGCGCAGAATCAACGGCGGATGATGAAGATGTCGAAGCCGATCTTGAGAGTATTCTGGATGAGTGCATCAGCGCGAACCTTCCAGTTCGTCATCTGAATTGGCACTACCGCAGTCGCCATGAAAGCTTGATTGCGTTCTCAAACCAACGCTATTACGAGTCCAAGCTCGTTACGTTCCCATCACCTGTGACGAACGACCGTGCCGTCAAACTGCACGAGATTGCGGGTGTCTATTCCAAAGGTGGATCAAGAACAAATCTGATCGAAGCGCGCGCAGTCGTCGCTGATGTAGTTGCTCGTCTGCGTTCCCCGGGATTCCGAGAAAGCAAACTGACCATTGGCGTGGTGACGTTTAACGGTGAGCAGCAGAAGCTTATTGAGGATCTGTTAGACGAAGCACGTCGTAACGAACCATCACTTGAGGCTTACTTTGCCGACACCGAGCTTGAGCCTCTGTTCGTGAAGAATCTTGAGAGTGTTCAGGGGGATGAGCGAGATATCATCTACTTCTCGATTACTTACGGCCGCGATGCAGCGGGTACTCTGGCCATGAATTTTGGCCCTATCAATCGCCCTGGCGGCGAGCGTCGATTGAACGTAGCAATTACTAGGGCTCGGCACGAGCTGTGCGTTTTCGCTAGTTTGCAACCTGAACAAATAGATCTAACGCGAACCCAATCGATTGGTGTGCGTGACCTGAAGCACTTCCTCGAATTTGCACAGCGAGGGCCTCGAGCGCTGGCTGAAGCAGTCACCGGCAGTGTCGGCGGCTTTGATAGTCCATTCGAAGAAGCGGTCGCCGCGGCGCTCACAAGCCGAGGATGGCAGGTGCATACTCAAGTCGGTGTTTCGGCATTCAGAATCGACTTGGGAGTGGTCGATCCTGATGCGCCAGGCCGTTACCTGGCCGGTGTGGAATGTGATGGGGCAACCTACCATCGCAGCGCTACGGCGCGGGATAGAGACAAGCTGCGTGAGCATGTATTGCGTGGGCTTGGCTGGGAGATTCTGCGTATATGGTCAACTGACTGGTGGATTAACGCCGTTGGCACCGCTGATCTTATCCATGAACGACTGACCGCTTTGCTCGTGTTGAGTCGAGCTCAACGCGCCGAGCATGACGCCCGGGAGGAGGCCACCCGCTTACTGGCCGAAACTGCAATGGTTGAGGTTATTGAGGTCATCGATGAGGTCATAGGTTCCGTTACTGAGCCGCTGACAATCGAGAGTGCAAATGACGAAGCAGGTACTCTTGAGAACCAGCAGTACGCAACAGTCGCTTTGGCTCCTCAGCCTGCGAGCAGCTCCCAATCGCATTACTCTCCGGTGGAGGTTGTTTACTACAGAGAGTCCGATCCTGCTTCCAGTGTCCAAGGGGTGGATCCGGATGCGTTTTTTGAGGCGAGTTACTCAGGTGTTTTAAGCGCACTCATCGAGCATGTGATTAGCGAAGAAGGGCCTATTCTCGATGTAATTCTTGCTCGGCGAATTGCCAGGGCTCATGGTTGGGTGCGTACGGGTTCGAAGATTCGAGAAAGAGTGTCGGCGATGGCGCAGAGCACACATCGTATGACGATTGATGATGTCGGGGAGTTCTACTGGCCGAGCCATATAACTGATGCATCTGCAGTTGTCTGTCGGCGTCCAGAAGATGAGGCGAGTATCCGACCGGTTGATGAGATCTGTTGCGATGAGTTGGCATCACTCGCTCGGGAGCTTTGTGCCAAAGGCAAAGCAGGGGAGGCATTACTGCACACCATGGCCAGAGAGCTGGGACTTCAGAAGCTGACAGCATCCAGTCGGTTGAGGCTCGAGAAAACAGCCCTTTTGGTTCGAGATAACTAATAAATCGCAGCGACCCCGGTATCGATAAGTAGCTGATACTGGGGTTTTATAAGATACTGTTTGAACATTTGAGCGATGAAGATGCAGTTGGTTTAGCTCTTTCCCATGCTTATCTAGATCACTCGTAGAGGTGCTATATGTCGAAGCTTGCAGAATTCCGTCAACTCGAACAACAATTGGCCGCACAACTCGCAGAGCTTGAGTCGATGAAAAGCGATTCTGGCCTAAAAAAAGAGATGGAATTTGAGAGCAAGCTGCGTACTCTGCTAGGTGAGTACAGCTACAGCCTAAAAGATGTAATCAAGCTGCTTGATCCACAGGCCGGTCGTCGTGCTCCAGCAGTCGAATCCAAAGCTGGCACTCGCAAGCCACGCCAAGTGAAGATCTACAAGAACCCTCACACCGGCGAAGTCGTAGAGACCAAAGGCGGCAACCACAAGACTCTGAAAGAGTGGAAAGCAGAACACGGCTCCGCGACCGTCGAGTCCTGGCTGACCAAATGATCTTGGTTTGAGTACAAAAGGCCCGAGAGGGCCTTTTTTGTTAAACACGACGAGTGAATAGACTTAGGTATTGGTATCGTCCCGGATAGCCTTCTACGAGGCTGCTTTGATTTCACTAATCAAGTCATCAACGGCGGCAAGCATGAACTCAATCGTTTTTTCATCAATGAATCTGCCGTCCTGGATCTTTTCATTGACGCCCGGAATGACTATCTGAGGGCCGCGAATGACTCTGGAAAGGGTCGCTGATAGCGTCTCTCTCAATTGTGCCTGGGCGCGCACCCCGCCAAGCACGCCTGGTGAAGACGTCATGATGAGCACGGGTTTATTTTTCAACGGTGAGTTGAAGCCCGGGCGAGATGCCCAATCCAGTGCATTTTTCAGCACGCCTGAAGTGCCGTAGTTGTATTCAGGCGAGCAGATGATCAAGCCATCGGCTTGTTCGATAGCATCTTTCAGTACCGCCACCGATGCAGGCAGCATCTGCGCTTCGAGATCGGAGTTGTAAAGGGGGATCTCATTCAGTGCGAAGAGACTCATTTCTACCTGATGGCCCAACCGATTGGAGAGGGTCTTGAGTACCGCTGTATTGGTTGATTGTGAACGCAGGCTGCCTGAAATACCGAGTAGACGATAAGCGACAGTGGCCATAAAAATCCTTCAGAGAGATGGATAATCAAAAAACTACACGACCTGTTTCTCTGGAGATGACACGCCGATCATCACAAACAGTGCTCGGGCAATCCCCTCACTTTTGTTGCGCCACGCGTGTCGTGTGCCATTTTGAATAACGATGTCTCCCGCCTTTACGAGACGGCTTTGACCGTTATCCAGTTCCAGCCACATCTCGCCCTCCAGAATGATTCCGTAATCGATGGTGGCGGTGGTGTGCATACCCGGGTTTTCCGGTTCAAAACTTTCGATCAAGCCAGGCAAAGCCGCCCCCAACTCTTCATAGGCCCGCACACCATCCACGGGGTTCTGCATCACCGAGTCCGGTGGGAAATCGAACATGGCGATGCTGGTGCCGCCCTGAGGAGGAATCAGTGAAGAGTTGCCTAGCGTGGGATCACGTTCCTGTTCGAGGCGTACCGGATTTGCTGGGGTCGCCCACAACTGCGCCATGGCATGTCCAGGGATTGAGGCAAAAGATTGAGCTCTTGGGGCGTAGTCATCTGAAACGAACACGGAGTTCCCTTGTTCGTCGTGACCGGTCACGATTCTTCTTATTTTCATTTGGATTACTCAACGAGCAGTCAAAGAGGCAGCGAGGGAAGGGCGAACCGCTCCCCTCGCTGCGTGCATCAAGGACAAATGACGTAGTTGCTGAAGCCGCCATGGCGGTTTTCGATACCGGTAATCGCGTTGTTGACGTCTTCTAGCTTGAAGGCCGTATTTTCAAAAAATGAAAGATCCAGCACACCAGACTCAACCATGTCAGCCATAGCTTGTCCTTGACCAGTGGTGAACCAGGCAGATCCACTGATCTGGATGTCGTTGTCCATGATCCAATGCAGGTCGATAGGGACTTCACCAGCGATAGCGCCAATGTTCACTAAGTGTCCGCCACGATGCAGAGATTTGAGAGCTTGGGTCAGGCTTTCGTGCGGTGCGCCTGGGCCCAAGGCATCAATAACCACATCCACTCCCTCGCCATGCGTAACCTCGTGGGCCCATTCGTTGGTAGGAATAGTACCGAGCGTGTGAATTTCAATTCGCCCAGGAGCTGCGAGGTCTTTCACCTTCTGAAACAAATCTTGATTGCGGGCAGTGCCGAGAATTTTACGAGCACCTAAAGCAAGCGCCAGGACGACGGCACCGAGACCAAGCGTCCCGCTAATCCCGTTGATGAGTACGGTACTGCCAGGGCCAACATTCGCCTTGAGAAGCGCCTTGTAAGCGGTGCCCATGTAACCCAAGCGTGCAGCCGTTTCAAAACTGATATTGTCAGGCAGCTTGACCAAGCTGTATTGGGGCGCAGGGATGTACTCGCAGAGGCCGCCGTAAGGGTAATCTTCGAACATGCGGGGACTTTTTGGTGTGAAACCGAAGTAGCCGTTGAAGGTATAGGCAGTGCACGCAATGGTGTTGCCCGCACGGCATGCCCGGCAGGAACCGCAGTATCTGCCAGGGTTAACGTACACCCGGTCACCCACCTTGAAGTCGTAGACCTGAGCACCTACTGCTTCGACGACACCTGATGGGTCGAGCCCGAAAATGGCAGGAAGTTTTGGCAGCGGATTTTGAGGGAACCACTTAACCCAATTTGTCAGAATGTTGTGCAGGTTTGGGACGATCCCACATGCCTTCACCTTGACCAGCACCTCAGTAGGGCGGATTTCGGGTACAGAAACTTGCTCGATGACCATGGGTTTGCCGCCTTCGTACAGGCGTGCAGCGCGCATTTTTTTTGCAGTCATGATGTTCTCCAACACATATTGTTTTTGTAGTGGTATCTAACCTTTGGAGCACGCTTCAAATCTAAGGCACTAACGCAGTCCGTCTTCGCCCTTTACGTCGGAGGCAGCGAGACCGCCCAATCGTGCATGTATCCGTCCGCCTGTAGCCATGGCTAGGCCAAAGGCAATTTCGCCACGGCGAGGGCCATCCCATACAGTCATTTCAGCAACGCCGAAATGGCTACGAACGTATGCAGCTTGGATATGCCCTAGTGGGATCATCACTCGGCAGCCTGGGCCGCCAATAGTTTTGGCCGCAGGGACGATCGCCTTCGGGTTGCCTAGCGCTTCGCGCATTGCCCAGCCACCTGCTTCGTGCCATACGGCGCCGTGCTCTAACTCACCGTCTTCACCAACGATTGCGCCCTTGCCATATGCCTGTACGTGTTTAGCTCCGCCCAGGGTATGGATCAGTTGCTCCGAAAGCTCTGCGCCTAAAGCTCGCAGTTCCTGCATAAACGGCAGCAAGTCTTCTACATACTTACCTGCGTAAGGATTGGCGACCACCGCCGTGGCTACTGCAATCCGCAGCGGGGCTGACAAACGAGGCCCGCCCTCGTGGAATACCTCTTCAACGTCCAGCTTGACCTTTCGAACCATCACAAGCGACATGCGTAACCTCCAGAACCGAGAGCCTCATGGGCTCGCTATTTTTTTAAGCCGGCCTTTTGCATTATGCATTTAATGATGTATGGTGCAAGAAGTTAGTTTTTATGCACAAAAATAGGAGAGGCAAGATGAAGCTGATTTCGTACCGTAAAGAAGGAGAAGCCCATTTCGGTGCCGTGGCCGGTGACGGAGTGGTTGAACTGACCAACCGTTTCTCGGAAGTGCCAGATCTCGCGACTTTTCTGAGCAACCCGTCCTTGCTTCAGGAGGCGCGCAAGATTATTGATGCTGCGCAGCCTGACTACCCATTCTCGAGTATCCAGTTGGAATCAGTGATACCCAATCCTGGAAAGGTGATTTGCGTAGGCATTAACTATGTTGCTCACGCTGAAGAGGCGGGCCGAAAGGTCGGCGAGTTTCCAGTGATTTTTCAGCGTTTCGCCGAAACTCTTTTGCCCCACGGCGAACCACTGGTTAGACCTCAAGTCTCAGAGCAATTTGATTTCGAGGCCGAATTGGCGGTTGTGATCGGGAAGGGTGGTGCACATATCGATCCGGCGGACGCGATGGATCACGTTGCGGGTTACACCTGCTTCAACGATGCCAGCGTCCGCGATTGGCAGTTCCATACGCACCAGTACGGTATGGGTAAGACCTTCAGAAAAACGGGTGCTCTGGGGCCTTGGCTCGTTCCGGCATCGGAAATTTCAGACTACCGAAAGCTGGTTGTGCGGGGGGTACTTAACGGCGAGCAACTGCAGGAAGGCAGCCTTTCGGAGCTGGCATTCGACATTCCTCATTTGATTTCGTATGTATCGAAAGCGCTTCCATGGAACCCTGGAGATATTCTGGCAACTGGTACTCCGAGCGGCATTGGCTTCAAACGCAATCCACCGATTTTTCTGAAGCCTGGTGATGTTTTTGAAGTGGTGATTACTGAGATTGGCACGCTGTCGAATGGTGTTATTGACGAAGTCTAAGCGTTGCCCTCTACACAATCATAAAAATTGGAGGCTCCAAATGTCCGCATTACCTAAAATCAATTT
The DNA here is from genome assembly GCF_019956495.1 of Pseudomonas sp. BF-B-26. NCBI lineage: Bacteria > Pseudomonadati > Pseudomonadota > Gammaproteobacteria > Pseudomonadales > Pseudomonadaceae > Pseudomonas > Pseudomonas sp. BF-B-26. The sequence goes on from NZ_JAHBDP010000146.1 coordinate 98,626, forward strand.
CACCCACTCCGGTGTGTTTTGCGAAGACCTCGACCGGATGGTTGATTTTTACTGCCGCACCTTGGGTTTCATCGTAAGTGACAAGGGGGTCGCTTCTACAGGTCACCGTTTGTTCTTCATGACTCAGAACCCTGAGTTACATCATCAGGTCGTTCTCTTTGACGGAAAACCAGTCGACCTACCGTTCAACCCGATCAATCAGCTTTCGTTTCTCCTGGACTCCCTCGACGACCTGAAAACGTACTATCAATTCGCCAAGAAAAGCGGAATTGAAGGGATTGCACAGGTGGATCACGGCAACGCTTGGTCGATGTACTTCAAAGATCCTGAAGGCAATCCCATCGAAATGTATGTCGATGCGCCGTTCTACACCGCACAACCTTGCAAGGAACCGCTGGATCTCGAGATGCCGACTGAGGCTATCCTCGCCCAGACCGAGGCTATGTGTAAGCGCCGTCCCGGTTTCCAGACTCGCGAGCAATGGAAGGAATCCATACGGGCGAAGATCGAAGAGCAGCGCGTTCGTATCGGCTAATGACATTTGGAAGGGCTATATAGCCTGCTCCAATCAGTGGTCGTTGAAGCCTGGTTGATGGGGGCGCAAAAGTCTGCTCATCAACCAGAAGTCGCAGTAGAGAAAAACAAAAAGCGGAGTTGACGATGGACTACGATGTCATCATTGTTGGAATGGGGCCAGTGGGTGCTCTGTGCGCAAATCTCGCCGGCATGTGGGGGCTAAGCGCTCTCGTCGTGGATAAGTCCGAGACGGTGTACACCAACCCTAGGGCTATGGGTTTTGATCACGAAGTGATGCGTGTGTTCGGCAACATTGGGTTGGCCGATGACATTGCTGAGCATGTCATGCCGTATCGTCCTTCGGAGTACCGTACCACTGGTTCTCAGTTGATCAAACGCATTGATGCCGCCAAACCTCCCTATCCGCTGGGTTGGGCGCCTAACTATGTCTTCTCACAGCCCCCCGTCGAGCGCGCCCTACGCAGTAAAATTGCGGATATGAAGTCGGTCACCGTGGAACTCGGTTCAGAGGTTCTGTCGGTAGATTCCAAAGGTTCACAGGCGGTTGTTCGCATCCAGGCCAAGGATGGAACCGAGCGCACAGTCACTGCGGACTATGTGTTGGCGTGTGACGGAGGCACCAGTCCAATCCGTACCCGTCTAGGGTTGAAAATGGAGGATCTAGCCTTCGACGAGCCATGGCTCGTGGTTGACGTAATCCTCAACGAAGGGGCGGGCGAGCATCTACCAAAGACCAACGTGCAATTTTGCGAGTTGGCCAGGCCATGTACCTTCGTCGTCGGGCCGGGTCAGCATCGACGTTGGGAATTCATGATTAACCCTGACGAACAGCCGACGGAAATCTCACAACCCGAAGCGATCAAAAAGCTGATCGCCCGCTGGTTACCTGAGGGCGACTATCAGCTGTGGCGTGCGTCTGCCTACCGATTCCATGCACTGATTCTGGAGCAGTGGAAGTCCGACCGGGTGTTTTTCCTCGGGGACGCAGCGCACATGACGCCCCCCTTTCTGGCACAAGGCATGTGCCAAGGGATTCGCGATGCATTGAATTTGGTTTGGAAACTGGCGCTGGTTAAAGGAGGCTTGGCTGCTCCGGCGTTCCTCAATACCTACCAGACCGAACGCATTCCTCATGTCCGCCAAACCACGATGGCGGCAAAAGAATTCGGCGGGGTGATTTGCGAGCGTGACAGCGAGAAAGCAGCGATCCGCGATGCGCGCTTGATCCAGCAAATGACGGAAAATCCGGGAGGCACCATCAGGCAATCGCTGATTCCTGGTTTGAACCAAGGCTTTATCGCCCATGTTCCGCCTGCCGGTGAGCTGTTTCCGCAACCGATGGTCATCAACCATGCCGGCAAGAAGGCACTGCTGGATGAGTTTACCGGACAGTCCTTTCGAGTGGTCATTGCGCCAGGGTTCGACGCCAGCGCGCTATTAAGATGTCTGCGAAGTAGCCAATCGCTGAAAGGTCTGCCTATCCAGGTCGTTCGGTTAGTCAGTTCCCAACAGTCTGGCACACGCGCTGTTGATGATTACGAAGAGGTTGACGGCGTGCTGGCCGAATGGCTGGAGCGTCGTGGCTGCAATGTGGTCATCGTGCGGCCGGATCACTACGTTTACGGCGGGGCAGTCACTGTCGCCTGGGCGATGGAGATGCTTGAGGGCATGGAGCTTGCGTTGTGGTGCAAAGAACCTGAACAGGCTCTGCAGAATAGTGGCGGCGCTTGCGATAAGACGATCAGGTTTGCGCAAGCGATAACCTTGTAAGGAGCAGTACGCCCTTTGCTTCGTACTGCCCACGAAAGCAGTTGCGAGGTGAAGGGTTTTTTTGTGGGATACGTTAAATGCAGCTGTCGATGACGCGTGACAACGTCATCGAGCCGGAAACCCGAAACCCGTGGCAGGTCGATGATTTACTGAAGCGTAGCTTGTTGACGCTCGATGGCTTCTACGGTTCGACCCAAGGTGTTTTGGATGTGATCGCGTAAGAGCGTCACAGCTTTTGAGTCTCGTGCCAGAGCAGCATCCATCAACTCTTGATGCTCATTTCCTTTATGTCTTGGAGTGATCCGCTGCTTGGCGGAAAAGCGCCTGTAGCGCTCTGCTCTGTCGAATAGAGAGTCGATCATCTTTAGCATCAGCGGTGATGGACATGCCGCAAACAACGCGAAGTGGAAGGCCTTATGCCGGGTAGACCACTCATCGTCGAGTGCGAGTACGCCACTTCCCAGTTTTTTCTCAATCAGATTCAAACGGTGAAACGCACCCAGTACATCGGCTTCCCAGGCATCGTCGCCAAACTGGATGGCATCACTTAGCGCTTCGCACTCAAGCAGGCAGCGCATCCGCGTAATGTCGCGGAAGTCGGTAGTGGAGATCGGTGCGACCCTGAACCCCTTGTTGTCGCTGGCTTCTACGACACCGTCCTGGGTCAGTCGATTAAGCGCTTCACGAATGGGGGAGCTGCTAAGCCCATAGGTTTTGGACAGTTCGGCAACCTTGAGTTTTTCGCCCGGGGCCAGTTCGCAGCAAACAATCGCTTTTTTCATCTTCGTCAGCGCGACATCGATTAGCGGACTGCCGGGGGAGGTGATCATGGTCGGAGCTTCCTGGAATTTGCATTAAACGGATTTTATGCGCAAAACACCATTTGGTGCAAATGGCTAGTGCCCGAATTGCGCATAAATTTCCCCGCGCTGCAAGCGTAAAATAGTAAGCGACTCTGCCGAACGCTCTAATTTGCTTTCTACCTCTGCAGCGTCCACCTGTATCCCTTCCCGATTCTTTCCTTACCTCCTGAACGTGCCGTCGTTTGAGCCCCCAACCGGGTGGCACCGTATGCCTTCTTCAAATCTCGCCCGTATCTGCGCAACGGAATACTTGCCCTCGAGAATCTTCTTGACTTTAAATTTGCTCAGGATTACGTTTTGTGCACAAAGATATGTCGAGTGCATCAAATGTACTTTTACGCATTGTTGTATTGGCTTACATCGATCCCGAACTCAAGGTTCAGAGGCGTGTGATGAAAACGAAGCAGGTTCTCGAGTTGGCAGACGCTGAATTGATGCTCATGGCGGCCATGGAAAAAGCCACCAAGGAGAGCTGGAAGGTATCCATGGCCGTGGTCGATGAGGCGGGTTGCTTAATGACGTTCAGAAGGCTTGATGGCGCATCCGTCTCGTCTGTCCAAACGGCCATTGATAAAGCCCGCAGCGCCGCGCTCACTCGCCGGCCCACCAAGTTTTTCGAGGAGATGGTCGCGGCTGGCCGGGTAGGCGCTTGGATGATTCACGGCGTCTTTCCGATCGAAGGCGGGCTTCCGATTCTTGTCGAGGGTGAGGTCGTAGGTGGGGTCGCCGTAAGCGGGTTGAAGTCGCAACTGGACATCGTCCTTGTGGAGGCCGGCTTACAAGCGTTGGCCGTCCATCAAGAACGATAAGGCGGGTAAGAAAGGAGCTCAGAGCGTTACGCAGCACCCTGATGTATTCGCAGCCAATGCTGTGAGTGGATGACCTTTTTACAAAAACAAAAAAACAGGAACATCTTCATGAAAATAGCCAACCAACGGCTCTGCCCGTTGCCGGTTTCCAGCATTGCCTGCGCGGTCAGCGCAATGGTATTGCTGAGCCTCTCAACGTCATCGCAAGCCTTTCAGATCGACACAGGTAACCCCGATCTTTCGGCGACTTGGGACAACACGATCAAGTACAGCAACGCCTGGCGTGTAAACAAACTTGATCACAAGGTCGCGGTTGGCCCAGGCACTTCCAACAGTAATCCCAACCTGGACGACGGCGACCGAAATTTTGATCGCGGGCTCATCTCCAATCGCCTGGATGTCTTGTCCGAATTTGACATCAAGTACAAGGACGTCGGCGCGCGTCTCAGTGCTGCTTCTTGGTACGACACTGTTTACAGCCACGACAATGATAACGACTCGCCTAGTACCGCCAACTCCGTGAGCGTCGATCACGATGAGTTCACCAGCGACACCCGCCGCATCCATGAACAGAATACCGAAATCCTCGATGCGTTTGTCTACGGCTCTAAGGAGATCGGCAGCACTTCGTTGTCTGGGCGGTTGGGGCAGTTCACGCAAATCTATGGCGAAAGTCTATTTTTCGGGGCCAACGGTATCGCTAACGCGCAGTCCACTGTCGATCTGGTGAAGCTTCAGTCCGTCCCCGGTTCCCAGTTCAAGGAGATCCTGATGCCCACCAAACAGGTGTCAGGTAACTGGCAGCTGAACGATACAGTCAGTGTCGGCGCTTACTACCAATTTGAGTGGAACAAAACTCGTCTTCCTGCGGCGGGCAGCTACTTCAGCGGCGCGGATTTTGTCGGCGAAGGAGGCGAGCGTGTATTTTTCCCCACGGGTGCGCTACTTCACGGCAAGGACATTGAAGCCAAGGATTCAGGCCAGTTTGGCGCTCAACTGAAATTTGCTATCGAAGACTGGGAGTTTGGTCTCTACGCGGCTAAGTACCACGAAAAAACTCCGGTGTTTTACTTCCGACCAGCAGCTTTGGTGCCTGGAGCAGATGACACTTTCGTCAACGTTTATCCCGAGGATATTAAGGTCTTTGGCGCAAGTTTCAGTACCTTGGTCGGTGAAGCGAACATTGCGGGTGAGACGTCAATCCGGGTCGATACACCGCTGGCAGGTGTTGGTGGAACGATTATTACCGGCTTGGAATCTGACAACGATTCCAAGCCGGCTTACCCCATTGGTCGCTCGTGGCATGCCCAAGTGTCGATGGTCAATGTGTATGGCGGATCGGCACTTTGGGATGGTGCCTCACTCATCGGCGAGCTTGCATTCAACCGTCGGTTGAGTGTGACAAAGAATGCCGATCAGCTGGATCCCAACACAACGCGTGATGCCTTCGCACTGCGGTTCACCTTTGAGCCTCAGTACTTCCAAGTCTTTCCTGGGATCGACGTTCAAGCCCCAATCACCATTGGCTACAACCCGTCCGGGCGCTCTTCAGTCACACCTCAAGCATTTGGCCCTGAGCATGGTGGGGATCTGACACTAGGTCTCAAGGCTGATTACAAGAAGCAATGGTATGCGTCCCTGAGCTACACCAATTTCTTTGGCGAAGCGGGGCCTGTCATCAACTCCTCCAACTCATTCACCTACCAGCAAAACATGAAAGACAGAGACTTCGTGGCGTTCTCGATCCAGCGAACCTTTTAAGCAAAGTAAAGGCGGGCCCTGATAATGACAAAAATTAAATTGCTGCTGCTTTCCACCCTGTCTATCTCAATGTGTGCCAGCACCGCATTCGCGGCAGTGAGCCCTGAAGAGGCGGCGAAGCTCAAGACCACATTGACCCCCATGGGCGCCGAAAAAGCAGGAAATGCTGACGGCTCCATCCCCGCCTGGACAGGCGGGTTGACCAAGGAAGTGGCAGGGGCAAAGTTGGGCGATATGCCGGCGGATCCGTTCCCAGGCGAGAAGCCGGTGCTGCAGATAACTGCCAAAAACGCTGGGCAATACGCGGACAAGTTGAGCGAAGGCACGAAAGCCTTACTGGCCAAATATCCCGATACTTTCCATTTGGATGTATACCCGACCCACCGTACTGCCGCAGCACCTGATAGCGTTTATCAGAACACGTTCGCCAACGCGACTCGTTGCAAAACGACCAGCAACGGTTTGTCAGTAGAGGGCTGTTACGGCGGAATTCCGTTTCCTATTCCGAAAACAGGTAATGAGGTCATCTGGAATTTTCTGCTGCGTGTAGAGGCAGAATCCATTCAGATGGGGTATGCCAACGTCATTGGTAATGCTGACGGAACCCGCACGCTCACAAGCCGTGGCGTCGAAAATTGGCAATATCCGTATTACTACAAAGACGGCAGTGCAGATAAATGGTCGGGACAATATGCGCTGTTGCGCTTTTTGACCAACGAGCCACCCTTTAAGGCTGGTGAGTCGCTGGTGACTCACGACAGTATCAATGTGCAAGAACCACGTGAGGCCTGGCAGTATTTGGTAGGCCAGCGCCGAGTGCGCCGTGCTCCCACTGTCGGCTATGACACACCCGATTTTGTAGCGTCGGGAGCTAACTACTTTGATGAAGTGCATGGCTTCATCGGCCATCCGGATCGCTATGACTGGAAGCTCGTTGGCAAAAAAGAAATGTACATCCCGTACAACGACAACAAGTTCAATGCCGAAAAACGTGACGACGCTTTCGTGGCTAACCACCTCAATCCAGACAAGGTGCGCTGGGAACTCCATCGTGTCTGGGAGCTTGAGGCCACTGTTGCACCAGGCAAGCGCCATGCAGTACCTAAACGCAAATTCTTCATCGATGAAGATAGTTGGACGGTCTCTCTGGCGGATGGTTACGACGCCGAGGGCAAACTGTGGCGCGTCTCCCAGGTGCTTCCCTTTGTTGTCCCTTCGATCCCAGCAGTAGTAGTAAAACCGGTGGTGATCTACAACCTGCAAGCCAAGACGTACAGCGTCGTGCAAAGCCTCAACGGCGAAACCTATAGCGTAATTCCGCGCAAGCCCGAGAACTTCTTTACCGGTAACTCGGTAGCGTCAGGGTCAGTGCGCTGAGCCTCGAAACAGCTAATTCACACATGGGTTACTTGGACGCTGGGTCACTGACGCGGTGTCCAAGGAAACGCATCATCGAGGCTCACAAATGAGTAATCAAACACTAAGGTTAAACTCAGGTCTTCCGCTCAAGGCACTGTTGTTGGGCGCGTCGGTCGTGGCGGCGTTCCTGAGCACTTCAGCATCCGCACAAACCGATGGCTTGCCAATGCAGCCATCGATAATCAGTTCAATGGCGGCTCAATCGGTCATGCTCAGCGTTGCGCGGGCGGGGCATCGCTTGGTAGCTGTGGGCGAGCGCGGGTTCATTATTGTTTCCGATGACAATGGCGTTAGCTGGTCACAAGTTGGTTCCCCTGTCAGCGTGACGCTGGTCAAGGTTCGGTTCATCGACGATGTCGAAGGATGGGCCGTCGGGCATGCTGGCGTCGTTCTACACACTCGAGATGGCGGACTGAGCTGGAACAAGCAACTGGATGGCGTCCAAGCGGCCGAAATCGAACTCCAGGAAGCCAAGCAGGCAACTGAAGGTTCCGACGACGCTGAAAAGATGCAAGAGCGTTTAGCTCAAGCACAGCAACTCGTGGACGATGGCCCCGACAAACCGCTGCTCGATACGCTCTTTCTGGACGCCAAAAACGGACTGGTGGTGGGCGCTTACGGTCTGGCGTTTGTCACCCATGATGGCGGGCTCAGCTGGCAGTCGATCCGTTCTCGTATCGATAACCCAAACGGATTGCATCTCTACAGCATCGAACGGGTGGGAGGGGATCTCTTCATTGCCGGCGAACAGGGCACTCTGTTTCGGTCAAGTGACGAGGGAAAAACCTTCGAGCCGCTGACATCACCTTACGAGGGAACGACCTTCGGGCTCCAAGCGACAAACAGCAATTCCATTGTGGCATTTGGGCTTCGCGGCAAAGCATTTGAGTCTAAGGATCGCGGCGATACTTGGCAGCCCCTCGACACCTTACAGCCCGTCACTTTGACCAGTGGGTTGCGTCTTGCCGATGGATCGGTGCTGCTCACCGATGAGTCGGGAAGAGTGTTGCGATTCGCAGATGGCAATGCCAAAGCAGCTGTCCTCCAAATTGCTCAACCCAGTTATTTCACAGGCATGGCACAAGCCGCGAACGGCAACCTGATCATCAGTAGTGCGCGCGGCATGCTTTCGTCCGCAGTTGCAGTGGACTTGCCGGAGCACGATCAATGAATAGCTATACACGTTCTGCGGAGCATCACACCATCCCTCAGCCAGATGCTTTCGATCCTTCGTCTGGCACCTTGGTTGAAAGGCTTCTATTCAATAATCGCAGCATCATTTTGGGCATTTGCGTGTTGCTCAGTTTGATACTGGGTTATCAGGCATTGAGCCTGAAGCTTAATGCCGCCTTCGAAAAAATGATCCCAACAGATCACCCATATGTGCAGAACTACCTGAAAAACCGGGGACAGTTGGGGGAGGGTGGCAACACTTTGAGGATTGCGGTTGAGGCCAAACAAGGCAGTATTTTTGATGCTGCCTACCTCGAGACGGTCAAGAAAATCAACGATGAGGTGTTTCTACTCCCCGGCGTCGACCGCTCATACATGAAGTCTTTGTGGACTCCGGCAACTCGTTGGATCGGCGTGACTGAAGAGGGTTTCGATGGCGGGCCAGTCATACCTGACGATTACGATGGCTCTGCCAAGAGTCTTGATCAGGTTCGGCAAAACGTTGATCGGTCGGGCGAAGTAGGTAGGCTTGTAGCCTCCAATTTCAAATCCAGCATCGTACTGTTACCTCTGCAGGACATTACGTCGGACGACGGCAAACCTCTGGACTACAACGCTCTTTCTGGCCAGCTCGAACAGATCCGAGCCAAGTACGAAACCGATAACATCAAAATCCACATCACTGGCTTTGCCAAAGTGGTGGGCGATCTGATTGACGGCATGCGGCAGATGCAGCTGTTCTTCGCCGCGACATTGATAATTTGCGGCATCGTGCTGTTCTGGTACACCCGTTGCGTACGCAGCACATTGTTGGTGTTGCTGTGCTCGATTGTCGCGGTTGTTTGGTTACTGGGATTACTGCCCACCTTGGGGTTTGATCTCGATCCATACTCGATCCTCGTCCCGTTCCTGGTGTTTGCGATCGGATTGAGTCATGGCGCCCAGAAAATGAATGGCATCATGCAGGACATTGGGCGCGGAGCCGACAAGCTCGTGGCCGCACGTTTCACCTTTCGCCGTTTGTTTTTGACTGGGCTGATGGCACTGGTGGCGGACGCCGTAGGTTTTGCCGTGTTGATGATCATCAAAATTCCAGTCATTCAGGATCTAGCTGTTGCCGCGACGATTGGCGTTCTGACGCTGATCTTCACAAACTTGATTCTGCTACCGATTCTGTTGTCATACACAGGTGTCAGCAAAGCCGCTGCACAGCGTGAAGCGGCGAACGACAAGTTCTCGCAGCTAGATACTCATCACACCCGCCATCCATTTTGGGCTTTTCTGGATCGATTCACCGAACGCAAGTGGGCTAGCGGAGCAATCATTGTCGCCGTGATTCTAGGAGTGGCAGGCTTTGCGGTGAGCCTTCATGTGAAGATCGGCGATTTGAATCCCGGGGCACCGGAACTGCGTCCTGAATCGCGTTACAACAGCGATAACCGCTTCATGGTCAGTAACTTTTCCGCCAGTAGCGACAAGTATGTTGTGATGGTAAAAACGCCCCAATACTATTGCGCCAATTACCAAACCTTGGTGTCAGTCGATGCGCTGGAAGCGCAGCTTCAGCAGTTGCCGGGTGTGGTATCCACGACGTCTTTAGCAGCGCTGAGTAAGCAGGCAGCTGCCGGCATGAATGAAGGCAGCATGACCTGGTACGAGATACCCCGTAACCAGGGATTGTTGAATGCAATCATCACCCGAGCGCCGCGAGAGCTGTTCAACCAGAATTGCGATCTGCTGACGGTGTATGTCTATCTGAAGGATCACAAGGCAGACACGCTCACCAGCGTGGTTCAAACCGTCGAACAGTTCGCGGCGACCCATAACTCGGATCAGATCCAGTTCCTCAATGCGGCAGGCAATGCCGGCATCGAAGCGGCTACCAATATCGTGGTGAAGCGTTCGAACGTGCAGATGCTGTTCATGGTGTACGCCGCTGTCATCGCGCTTTGCTTCATTACGTTCAGATCCTGGCGTGCGGTCGTGTGTACGGTTCTGCCGCTGATGCTGACCTCCATATTGTGCGAAGCATTAATGGTGGGGCTGAACATCGGAGTGAAGGTCGCGACGTTGCCCGTGATCGCCTTGGGGGTGGGTATTGGTGTGGACTACGCGTTGTACATCCTCAGCGTAACACTCACCAATCTGCGAAATGGCTCAAGCCTGTCGGATGCTTACTACCTGGCCCTGCTTTCCACGGGGAAAGTGGTGGTGATGACTGGGATCACGCTGGGCATTGCTGTCCTCACCTGGGTGCTGTCACCTATCAAGTTCCAAGCTGATATGGGCATCTTGCTCGGGTTCATGTTCATCTGGAACATGGTGGGCGCGCTGGTATTGGTTCCGGCATTGGCGCACTTTCTGCTCAAGCCAAAATCCCTTCCTGAAACAGCGTAATTTCCAAATACGAGTGCGGATTCAGTAGCGCTGAATCCGCACTCGTTGTGCATCTAAAACACGATGGCTTGATTAACTCAATGATCAAATATGCAGCGAACCTCACCTTGCTCTTCACCGAATGGTCTTTCGAGGATCGATTTAGCGCCGCACGGGACGCTGGCTTTGAGGCTGTTGAGTTCAGTTTTCCTCGCGACATGGCGGCAGCAGAAATAGCTGGAACTTTACGTCGCACAGGCCTTCAACAAGTATTGGCAACAGTTCCTCTACGACCTGGTAGTAAAGGGCTAGCTGCTCAGTCCGGAATGGCTAGGGACTTTCGTGAGGATTTTGACCGGGGACTTGAATATGCCGTCGAAGGAGGAAGTCCACTGCTTCACGTGCTATCTGGAGTGGTTGAGCAGAAAAATTACGCTGTATCAGGGGGGCAGTTTGACGACAACATGCGCTGGGCCATCGAGGAGGCTGGACGTCATGGCGTAAAGGTTGTGATTGAAGCCATCAATCAAAATTCAGTGCCAGGCTATTTCATTCGGACACTGGCGGGAGCCGTCAGCTGGACGCAGAGACTTGAAGGGCTAGGCCTGATCTTGGATCTTTATCATGCAGCGATGGAACGGTTGGATCCTCTTGCTTGCCTCGATCTCCTTCTTCCTCAATCCGACCATTTACAGATTGCCGGATACCCAGGACGGCATGAGCCAAATATCGGTAATTTGAACCTAGCTAGAGTTCTTGATTTGATAAATTCACATTCTTATACAGGGTGGGTTGGGTGTGAGTATCAACCTGCTATCGGCACACTCGAAGGTATAAGCTGGCGTGATCGTGTCGTCGTTTGATAATGAGACCCGGCCATGGTTTCGCAAGGCCGGGTACTGATGGGCGTGCCCATAGTTAAGCTGCGGTATGAAGTGGCGTCAACGAGGAGCTCGATCCTTCGGGCCGATGGGCCCTGCTGATCTATACGCTGGTGAGCTTCTCACTCAGGCGTCATCAGCACCGCAAGCGTCATATTGATGAACTCTTCGTTCTTGCTGATTGTGTCCAAAGCACCACGAACGTTGTCGGCGACCTCCGCTGATCCGTGCTGTTCAACCCAAAGCGTTAGCTCCATGATTGCTGCTTCGAGAGCCAGCTGATTTTGATTGATCTTGAAGAGTAGGGAAGGGAGCAGGTCTGCGTTGGACATCGCGATTCCTCCGTGGAAGCGTACAGCGTAGCAGCACGAGATCGGATAGAACGGACGGACACCGTCGAGTTTTGGCTGACGAAGTGATTTTGATTTGAGTACAAAAGGGCCCGTGAGGGCCCTTTTTTATGGGTGCGCCAGGCATGGCGCGTTGCGCGCAAGCGCAACCAGCTTGGCTGTGGTGGCCTCGCTGGTGACTTGGAGGTGAAAGTCCTCTACACACCCGGCAAGGGGAAGTTGTTGGCGCCGACGCCAAATTGATCCAGTTACCGAGATGCCACTGACCCAGTCTGATTCCTCGCAAACCGTTTCCTGTGCTGGAATTTTGCTGATTGGAGTTGGGTCAGGCTAGCGTCGGCACGTAGGTCAACTCAGCGTTGGTGCCAACACACTCGTAGAATTGTGCTCAGCAAAGCCTCACGAGTTCCTGATAGAACTAATGAGTTGATCGAGTGTTGGAGCGACAAGCGTTCAAAGAGCGGGACTCAGATGTTCAGCTACACGCAGTCTCAACGTTTCAATTATCCGTTTGCTCGATGAGCCAATCGATCAGCACCTGAAGCCTTTTGGGCATCGTTTCGTGAGTAGGATGAACTAGGTAGTAGCCATAGTTAACTGCTTCTCTAAATCCACCGAACGGAAGTACGAGTTCGCCATCCTGAATTCGTTTGCGAACCAGTTGCTCCCGGCCAATCGCCACACCTGCATGATTGATTGCGGCCAGGGTGCTCAAATCCGAGCGGTCAAACGTCATGAAGCGACTGGGGAGTTCGGTGGGCTCGCCAACCGCGTCAAGCCATAGACGCCATTCCGCATCGAACGAAATGTTGTCCCACGCCGCGACATCATGCAGTGCAGTGCATTGCGACAGGCGCTCGGGATGTCCTACCAGACCATGTGCCTCGGCGTATTCTGGGCTGCACACTGGCGCAATTCGCTCTGGCATCAGTCGAACGCTTTCAAGGCCAGGGTGCTCACCGTTCGAATAGCAAAGCACCAAGTCAATACGTCGGGTTCGATAGTCGATCGGTTCATTGCCAACCCGAACATCCAGTTGAATCCCTGGATAGCGTGCAGTGAAATCGGATAGCCTCGGAACCAGCCAGCACTGTGCTACCGAAGGTCTGGCATAGAAGCACAGTTGCCCTTCAATCTGAGCGTGCGAACGCTCCTGCACAGCCTCGGATAACTTATCCATGGTTTGCTGCATGACCTTGAAAATCCGCTCACCATCATCGGTCAGCTCGACCTTTCTAGGCAAACGGTGGAAAAGTTTGAGCGATAGCTCCTCCTCCAGACGAGCTATCCGGTGACTTACTGCGCTAGCGGTCAGGCACAGTTCCTGCGCTGCGCGGGCGAAACTGAGATGGCGGGCGGCGACGAGAAAAGTATGCAGGTTGGACAGATGGGCTCCGTTAAGCTTCGAAGCTTTCGTAAGACCAAGTTCTGGCATTGCTGTACCCCTTCAAGTCAACCGCCGTCGACGAACGATGCGTTGTCGTTACTGCGGAGGATGTTGCAGAGCGCGGCCCTTATCAAGGTAGGTAGTGAACTCTGCGGCGGGTACCATGCTTCCGCCTGTTCCCCAAATCAAATGCGTTGCGTTGGCTAACTTAGCGGTAGAGACACCGATGCGCTCCAGATACTTCTTATTTTTGAGTACCCGCACAACGCCTGGCGCACCTGCCAAAGCCGATGGTTCCAGTTTTACATTTTCAAGCTCGTGGGCCAGGAACATCAGGCGATAAAGCTCTTCATCCGTGACGGTATAGTAACCATCGATAAGTCGCTGCATCGCCTTTCCTACGAAGCCGGAGGGGCGGCCAACAGCCAACCCGTCAGCTGCGGTGACGTTGTCGATGCCAAAGTCCTGAACACTCACCTCGTCATGCAGTCCGGTATAAACCCCGAGCATCATGCATGGGGAGTGGGTCGGTTCTGCGAAAACACAGTGCACTGCATCGCCAAAGGCAAGTTTCAATCCAAACGCAACGCCTCCAGGGCCTCCGCCAACACCGCAGGGCAGATAAACGAAGAGAGGATGATCGGCGTCCACTCGTACATCCGCCAATTCGAACTGTCGAGCCAGGCGCTCGGCTGCAACCGCATAGCCCAGGAACAGATGTGGCGAGTTTTCATCGTCTATGAAGTAGCAGGCAGGATCTTTTTCGGCTTGCAGGCGCCCGTTTTCGACCGCAACGCTATAGTCGGACTCGTACTCGACCACAGTCACACCACTGGCCCGTAGCTTATCCTTCTTCCATTGGCGGGCATCCGACGACATGTGGACAGTTGCCTGAAAGCCTAGCTTGGCGCTCATGATGCCGATGGATAGTCCAAGATTGCCCGTGGAGCCGACCGCAATCTTGTAGCGGCTGAAGAACTCAAGTGCGGAGTCGCTGGCCAATGCCTCGTAGTTATCGTCCAGCTTGATCAACCCTGCTTGCAGGGCGAGGTCTTCAGCGTGTTTGAGCACTTCATGGATACCCCCTCGCGCCTTTATAGAGCCAGAGATAGGCAAATCGCTGTCTTTCTTGAGCCACAGAGAACCGACGTCCGGAAGGCCGGCTTCACTCAGAAGCCTTTGCTGAAATTTTCTCAGTGGCTGGATACCGGACTCGATGATCCCGTCCGCCGCTGCCGTTTCTGGAAACACCTTGGCGATGTAGGGTGCGAAGCGGCGGAGGCGTTCACTGGCATCTTTGACGTCGTTATGGTTCAGGCCTACATCCCCAAGTGCGGTGGACACCGATGCAATAGCTGGATTGAACCAGGTGATTTCCTGAAGTGAGACCAGCTCCTTGATAATGGGATGGCTTTCATACCAGGCGTCTAGTGTTTTACCTTGAATCATAGGAACTTCCTTTCGATAAGTTGTAGGTGAAGAGGGAAGGTTCATCACACAAATCTGGAAAGTATTAGCGTAAATACCAGCGCGGTAGAGGAGGCGAGCACGGTGGCGCCAGTGAATTTTTTGATGGCCTCAGACAAGGGAATACCCAGGTATTCTTTTACGACCCAGAACGCAGAGTCAGTGACATGCGTCCAGCCGATTGCGCCTGCACCGATGGCGATAACAAGTATCTCAGGGCTGTATTCAGGGTGCTGACCCAAGATGGGCAGAACCATGCCAGCGGTGCTAATCATGGCGACCGTGGCGGAACCAACAGCGAAGTGCATTAACCCAGCGATCAGCCATGCCAAAATGATCGGATTGATTTGGGACTGCCCTAGCACGTCCGCCAGAACCTTCCCAATACCGCTGCCTACCAACATGTCGTTGAACGCGCCGCCGGCTCCGATAATCAAGAGAATGCCAGCTAGCGGCGGGAAGCAGCGGTTGGTTAGATTGAGCAAGGCGCCCATGCCAAGTCCACGTCGCAGGCCAAGCGACCAGTACGCGAAGCAAATCGACAGCGCGAGAGCAATCAGCGGGTTGCCAATGAACGAAACCCACTCAAGCGTCATTGAACCTTTCATTAGCAAAGGTGCAGCAAGTGTCTTGCCTACCATCAGTGCCAACGGCAGAAGCACCGTCACCATCGCCATACCGAAGCTTGGTGCCTTACTGTCGTCGATGAGCGCTTCGCTACGGGCAGCCAGAAACTGAGCTTGCCCCTCAGGGGACTCCCGAGTGCAGGTCAGCTTCACCCAGATGGGCCCGGCAATAACCGCCGTTGGCAAACCGACGATAAGTCCGTACAGAATCACCTTACCGATGTCGGCATTTAGCATGCCTGTAATCGCAGTGGCGGCTGGATGCGGAGGGAGAATGCAGTGGACAACCATCAGTGAGATGGCCAACGGTACTCCCAAATACAGCACGTTGATCCTGGTCTGACGGGCGACGACATAGATCAGTGGAATGAGGAGGACAAATCCGACCTCGAAGAAAACTGGAATACCTGCAATGAAGCCGACCAGCATCATCGCCCAAGAGGCATTCTTCTCACCCAGCACTCTCAAGAGCGTGGTAGCAATGCGTTTGGCGCCGCCAGACTCCTCAAGCAGCTTGCCGAGAATGCTGCCTAAACCGATGATGCCGGCAAGGAAACCTAGCGTGCTGCCCATGCCTTTCTCAAAAGCCGAGACGATTGCTGTTGGGGCCATTCCTGTCCCAATCCCCACTAGCAGGCTTGCTGCGATGAGGGATAGGAACGGATGGACACGGAATTTACCGATCAGGACTACGATCAGTAGGATTGACGCTCCTAGGGTCAATAGGGAATACGTAGGGGTCATGTTTGGATCTGCTCCATCGCAGTTCACATCCTTGCGAGTTATTGTTAGTTGTTTGCGATGGATTAAATTTCAGAGCTATAGCTGGTACAAACGATGATTCCTCAGGCTGTAGATGACGCTCCGTCACCTATCGTTTTTACATCTCACCTCCTAGGAAGAGGCATATCGACACTGCAGCGGAATGGACGAGTACCACCGTTCATGGGCTGGTTCGAAACGCCCTTTGGAAATGTTGAGGACAAGGATGGAAACGAAGGCCGTCTTTGATCTTCTTAGCAGAATGGAGTGGGGCGTTCTGGCTACTTGTTAGGCTGTGGAGCTAAAGCTACTACGGCTATCGCTCCTTCGGGCTTAAGCCCGGCTCGACCCCAAGCCTTCACATGCCTTGCCCGGGCAGCGGCAATACGGCCATTGTCCGTCACGAGCGGTGTGTGCCAACCAAAGGGCTGACACGTTTTTTCGAGCTCAGGGCGTGCGAATTCACAAGCTCGTATATTGCATCTGGGTGAGACCCAGAATGCCGAAGGCGTTTCGCATATTTTCTTCTGTGGGCTCTTTGTCTCTTAGGTATCGAATCGAGATTCCTAAGAAGCATGCCCATTGAGCGCCTTGCTTGAATGGCAGCCACCGTTTGTTTTTGGCCATCACTTCTAGGTACTGATTCACCAGAAGGTATTGCATCTCACCGGCACTGTATTTGGCGTGCTCGAAAGCACGAACATAATGTGTGGAGGCCGCTTCGTAATCACCAGTCCGATAGCACGCGACCCCGCGCAGCCAATGGGCAATCCAAGGCAAGCGCGCGGCCACTTCAGCATAATCCGCTCTGTCGCAGAATCGATTTACATCGTTCAAGGTAGCTTGTGGATTTTTTTTGATCGCGAGAGCGCTTTCTACATAGGTGTCCAAATTTGCAGGTTTGCGCAGCTGCCAGCGTGAAATTATGTCTAGATGAAGTCTTGCGGCGTAGGCTCCATATCTAGCCTCCGTCCACACGATGACTGGTGCTGGCACACCTCCTTTTTCATCCATGTGCGGCCGCTGTAATTCTTTGGCCATGGTTCGTTTAGACTCGAAAAACGCCCAAAAACCAGGAGCCATCTTGATACCTAGATCCACCCTGGTCTGGGGCTTGCTATGCGGATCTTGCTTCAAGACTTCCTCTGCCAGATTGACCATGTACTCGTGGATCTCAGTGCTAATCCAGCCTGCGTAAAGCTGAATCTGGCCGATAACCTCTCGCAGGTACTCGTGCCCAAAAGCGTCTCGAATGTCTAACGCAATACATGTGGTCATTCGGGCGATGGTTGCGCACGTCACGATCGCCTTCTGAAGCTCGGGGTCTACAGGTTTACCCTCGGCAGCCTGAGCTTCGAAGGACTCATCAAGGTTTCTAACCAGTACGGGTAAAGACGGCGGTCGCTTCGCGCTCGTCCAGCTACGGGCGGCTTTTTCATTGCGCTTGAGCTTATGGGCCGGGTCATCGACCCCAACAGGGTAATGAAATGTCGCCAGACTCTTTCCGCACGATGCATGGGCCCATGCAAGCACCTTATCGAGTGGCGTCACCAGACTCTCACCAGTCTCTGTCGGCAAGAACCAAAACGGCTCTGGTGGCTGTGCTGATGCGTAGATATACCCTTGAAACCTTATCCACTCCCTAGCAAGGGATCGCACTGCCACGTCGATCCCGTGGGTAGTCAAAAAATAACGCACGGTATTGGCTTTTGTCATGAACGTGCCTTGCGTCTTGATCATCGTGGTGTACGACTCATAAAGATCACTAAGCAGCTCGCTCATCTGTGTAGCACGGAAAGGGCAGCGGATATAACGGCAGAGGGCATCGGCATGGAGCTGCAGGATTTCATCCATTGTTCGCTGCAGGTCGCAGTCTTCTTTGGCCAGTCGCTGCATACGCTTCTGGTAAGTTTTGGCCATGACTTCGTCAAACTCAGTCTTGTCCAATCGATCGCGAGCTTTTCTAGGCATGATTCCAGAAGCGTCAACCAGATATTTCACCACATCGCCTAGCGTTGGTGAGGTGTAAAGTCTGTCCATCTTTTCGTCCTTGTGTGGGCGTCCTTGCCCGTTGAGAATTTACTTCTGGTTCGGGTTTAATTGCTTGCCGCGATTCCCATTTACGTGGTCATTTGTCTTGTTTGATCCCGTGGTACCTCGATTGGTATTCAGCGCGTCAGAGCGTTGATTTTGTTGCGTGTGGTGCTGAGGGTTCTTCTGGTTCATGTAACGATCTCCTGTGTTGGAGAGCGCAGGTTAACGAGCACCCCCTGGCCTCGCTATGTCGAAAATGGCGACGTGTTTTTTCCATGAGGGAAAGCAGTGGCTCGGCTGGAGACCATTTGCGAGGAGGAGGCTATTGCACACACACACACACTCCCGCATACGGCTTCTTACCCCCGTACCCCACCGACACCTACTGCCTGTGACCGATGCTCATTGATAGGATGGGCCAAACAGCAAAGGTAAGCGCAGCGTGCAAGCGTAATAATAGAGCCGCGTCGCGAAGGCGGCGCTGGAGAGGCGACAACGTTTACGACCGCCGTTTCCAAAGGGCACGCAACCAGCCTCATTTCTTCTCAAGGTTTTGGTGTCACTGACGTTAAGGATGTGTACGCAAAGCGTTCCTGAGGGAGCCAAGCTGCGCAAACTCGGGACTTATAAGCCCCATCACGGCCAGAGGGCCGTTGTATACCAAACAGGAGTTTCAGGTGAGATTTATCGCAGGTCGCGCTTTCGCGATTGGTGCCATTGGATTGGCCACCCTCAGCCTCACTGGCTGCAACGAAGAAATTGACGCCCGTCAAACTAAAGAAATACAAGGCCTCTTGTATAAAATCCACGCCGAAGATCCGTTCACCGGTCGTGTCACGAATTACCCCATTTCAGTTCTAGGGCTCTTCAATATCGGCACATGCATTGTCGACTTCAAAAAAGGGCTTCCCGATGGGGACATGAAGTGTGCGGACAACGCAGGCACAGTGGTTGCTACCGGTGAATTCAAGGCAGGTAAGAAGGACGGCAAGGCCGAGCGCTTCGATCCCAAGACCAACAAAAAGGTGGTCGTTGAACACTGGAAAAACGGTCGGCAAGATGGCGTTCAGGAGCAGTACGACGCCCAGACCGGCGAGAAAATTCTAGAGGTAAGCTACACCGAAGGCCGTAAGGATGGTCGTGAACGTGCTTGGGATAGTGCTGGCAAGGAAAAAATTGCAGACCTCGAATGGAAGAACGGTCTGCAAAGCGGGTTCGACAACCGGGGTACCCAGCACCGCAATTACGTTAACGGCAAGAAGCAAGGCCTGCAGCAGGACTACAGCATCGATGGCAATCGCTGGTACCTAGCCAGCGAGAACATCTACGATAACGATGTAATGGATGGTGTCCAGAAGCAAATGGACGCTCGGGGCAATGTCACAGAGCTTAGTGTCTTCGACCACGACAAGATTCGCTCTCGCACCGTAGATAAGTACAGCTACACCGGAGCGCACGTACATCACTACACTGGTCTCGCAATCATTCCAGATGCAAATCGCTACATGGCAAGCGACCTCAGCAAAGATGGCGTTGAGCAGTATTGGGACGATCAAGGCCACCTGATTCGCGAGCTGCAATGGAGCAAGGGCATCCTGCAGAGTGCAGCGGCTACGGTATGGGCCGGTAATAAGCAGGACAGCCAGTTCCAAGGCATCGGGGTTCGTACAACACTACCAACCCAGAGCGTTGTCAAAGAGGGGCAGGAGAGGGTGTTCAGCGATAAGGGTGAGCTGCAGGCCGTTATCTTCTGGAACAACGGTAAACCTACTCAGATCCTTGCCGCACTGGCTCCGAGCTTGAGCGCGGAGCATCCAGGGAAAATGGCTCTGATAGATGAAGACCGCTATGGAAACGGCGTTACCAGCACCCCTGATTTTGAAGAAGCAAGTCGCTTTTCAGGGCAGGGAATACGGGGAGAAAACTTGCAGTTGGTGGACATGCCGGCGCCGGGCCAAACATCTGCTGCAGGGGCGACACTAGCATCCTCGGAACCTGTGGTCGCAATACCAGGTATCAGCGGAGATTCGGACACTTGCGTCCAGCGGAAGGTTGATGCAGTTCACGCGGAAGATTCCGAGGCATTGATCCCTGCGGATATGCTCGAGGAGTTTGAGCAAGACTGTAAATAATCTGGAGCTTCGACTTTGCGGCACTTGGTTAAGGTGCTGCAATCTCAGGCAGAGGTAAGGATGCCCCCCCAAGGTAGTTTGAGCAGCAGCGTGCTCTCTCATCCTGACTATGGAGGCCCATTTACGTCGTTAGCGGCTCACCTTGGAAGCAGTGGGAGCCTAGCTCAACATAGCTCGGCTCCCCACCTCCCCTTGCCCCTAACAACCAGCCCGCTACGAGCGCAAATGTTGTGCGCCCGGCCTGATCAACTCTGTAGTGATATTCGATAGGCGACTTGTAGGACTTCGGAGCTAAAGCTAATTTGGCTATCGCTTCTTCGGGCTTAAGCCCGGCTCGACCCCAAGTCTTCACATGCCTTCACTCCACAGTAGGCCCACCACGATTGATTCAAGAAGCGCATTGCGGCTGTTTCATTTCTCCTGGGCGTTTTCAAGCTGTCCGCTATCTCATGCTTCCGTGAACTCGTCTATTCGATCCGCGATTTGAGGCTTTTTTGATAGGACAAGGCAGCGCGTGTTGCCAACAAATTCTTCTATCAGGTACACAGCGTCGCCGACATCCAGTTCGAGCGTAAGCGTCCGGCCAAGTCACCTTCCGAATTTCAGCATTAAGGGCGATGGTGTCCGCGTATTTTTAAGTGGACGCGATAGCCCTTAACGTCAGGATTTCCATGCGCCAACGAAGCTCTTATCCAAAACCCTTCAAGGCCCAGGTTGTTCAGGAGTGCCTGCAACCGGGGGCGACACTATCCAGCGTCGCCATCAGTCACGGCATCAACGCCAACGTAATCCGCAAGTGGCTGCCGCTTTATCGAGACCAGCCGCCAGTGGTGTTGCCGGCTTTTGTCCCGTTAAGAGCCAGCCCCAAACGGCCGGAAGAAGCGTCGGCGACTATCGAGCTGCCGCTTGGCGAGCAAACGCTCACAGTCAAATGGCCAACTTCCGATCCCGAAGGATGTGCTCGGTTTGTCCGCGGACTCACCCAATGATCCGCATTGACGCCATCTGGCTCGCCACCGAGCCCATGGACATGCGCGCCGGTACTGAAACTGCGCTGGCCAGGGTGATTGCGGTGTTCGGTGCGGCGAAGCCGCACTGCGCTTATCTGTTTGCCAATCGCCGGGCTAATCGCATGAAAGTGCTGGTACACGATGGGATCGGCGTTTGGCTGGCGGCACGCCGGTTGAACCAGGGCAAGTTTCACTGGCCAGGCATACGACAAGGTTGCGAGGTGGAGCTGGATATCGAGCAGCTTCAGGCTTTGGTACTCGGCCTGCCTTGGCAACGCGTTGGAGCCGGCGGCGCGATCACTATCCTTTAAAAGGCTGTAACGCCTGGGCCTGCTGCCGCAGGCGATCTGCTTTGGTAAAATCCAAGGCATGACTTCGACGCCCAACCTCGATCAAATGACTCCGGATCAACTGCGTGCATTCGCTGCGCAGTTGCTATCGCAGGTCGACACGATGGGCAAGAAGATCCATCGGATCGAAACAGTCAACGAACAGCTCACCTATGAAATCGCAGTGCTCAAACGGCACAAATTCGCCAAGCGCAGCGAGCAACTGAGCCCTGACCAAGGCAGCTTGCTCGACGATCTGCTCGACATTGATATCGCAGCCATCGAAGCTGAGTTGAAGGCGGTCAATCCGTCGGCTGCACCGGCCGAACCACGTCAACAACCCAAACGTGCGCCGTTGCCGACGCAGTTTCCACGCACGGTGATCCGTCACGACCCCGAGAGCACGCAGTGCGCATGTGGCTGCCAGCTTCAGCGCGTCGGCGAAGACATCAGCGAGAAGCTCGATTACACGCCGGGCGTGTTCACGGTCGAGCAGCACATACGTGGGAAGTGGGCCTGCCGGCAGTGCGAAGCACTGATCCAGACACCGGTGCCGGCTCAGGTTATCGACAAGGGCATCCCGACCGCAGGCCTGTTGGCGCATGTGATGGTGGCGAAGTTTGCCGACCACTTGCCGCTGTACCGGCAGGAGAAGATTTTTGGTCGGGCCGGTCTGCCGATTGCACGCTCGACACTGACACAGTGGGTTGGACAAACTGGTGTGCAACTCCAGCCGATAGTTGATGCGCTGCGCGATGCCGTGCTGACCGAGAGCGTCATCCACGCCGATGAGACCCCGGTTCAGATGCTCGCGCCCGGCGAGAAGAAAACTCACCGAGCCTACGTCTGGGCCTACAGCACGACACCATTTTCGGCGCTGAAGGCCGTGGTGTACGACTTCAGTCCAAGCCATGCGGGCGAGCATGCGCGCAACTTTCTCGGTTCATGGAGCGGCAAGCTGGTGTGCGACGACTTCGCTGGGTACAAAGCCGGTTTCGAGAAAGGCATGACCGAAATCGGCTGCATGGCCCACGCCCGCCGCAAGTTTTTCGATCTGCACGTGGCCAACAAAAGTCAGCTGGCCGAGCAAGCCCTGCACTCGATTGGCGGTTTGTACGAAGTTGAACGGCAGGCACGAGACATGAGTGATGAAGATCGTTGGCGTATACGTCAGGAAAAGGCTGCGCCCATAATTACCACGCTGCATGACTGGATGTTGGCCCAGCGCGATCTGGTGCCCAACGGATCGGCCCCAGCCAAAGCCCTCGATTACAGCCTGAAACGCTGGGTAGCGCTGACGCGCTACCTGGACGATGGGGCTGTGCCCATTGATAACAATCAGGTCGAAAATCAGATCCGCCCATGGGCACTTGGGCGCTCTAACTGGTTGTTTGCCGGCTCGCTACGCAGTGGAAAGCGGGCGGCGGCGATCATGAGTTTGATCCAGTCTGCGCGCATGAACGGGCATGATCCGTATGCTTATCTCAAGGACGTTTTGAATCGCCTGCCGACGCAGCGGGCGAGTGACATCGGCCAGTTACTGCCGCATCAATGGATACCTGCTCGAACTATGCAAGTGTCTTCTCCTCCTGCTTAGCCATTCGCTAAGCAAGCACGAACTGCTTCATCGCTGCCATCATTGCAATGACCAAAACGGCTAGCCCAATCGCAGACGTCCATTGCGCTGAAGGGCTTTCTGAAAACCAGGAGCCTTTAGCAGGGTATTTCCCTAGGGTAAGGGCCTTCATCAAAGGCCAGCCGATAGGGAAGCAAATCGCTTGGAAAACAAAGTCAGCCAGTACACCCAATAGTTCACTCACAGGCCAGATCCCGCTGAATTACCAGTCCTTAAAGCTTAATCATGCTGCTCCAACCTGGCGATGACAAGGGGGAGCCGATGGGCAAACGATACCGAGCAAACTGCTTGCATATCAGTTGATATCTGGCGGAATGACGCAAGGTGACTTGGCTGAACGCTTACGTTCGAGCTCCTGCAACGCTTCGTCCGGAATTCGAATCGCACCGTCACCATCCCATTCTTCGATCATGATTTTCTTAGGTGGCTTTCTCACGTGTGGTCTCCATGGCTTCTGGGTCGGCAATGGTAACGTGCTTTTGCGTAAAGACTCAGAGCGCAGCGAGCAACGTTCGAGTTGTACACGCTCCAAGGTACTTAACAGGTCGATAGGATCAGTTACGTAGCCACGGAAACCGGCACTCATGTAGCGATCTTGCTACAAGCTGAAAAGTCCTGATCACTGGATGGGTGGGTAATTGCACGGACTTGCCCACCTATTTGCATTCGACCTGACCAGTCATTTGCATCGGATTTGACCAGCACGATTCGTGGACATGACCGGCAGAGAACGACCCATAGCTGCCAGTCGCGGTAAACAGGCAGTGATCGATTTCCACGAAGGCTTTACCCCCACTGTACCTGGGATTTGATTAGCTACGCTTGGTGTATGACAAACAGCACGGACGGTGGCGAACATGCAAAAAAAGCTGTTTCTTTTCGATGATTTCTCAAAGAGTTGGCGGTTGATCAAAAGCTTGGTGTGTTCCTTATTTTTGTTGTGCGTCATCTGGGAGACGGCTTACGCAGCAAAGCGTTCCTCCGAATCGAGACCGGAGTTGTCGGCTGCCTTGGTGGGACGATATGTGGATAGTGGAATCTGTAGTAATGAGGAAGAGTGCCGTGCGTTACAGGTAATGTTGGATCGCGGTGGGAATGATGGGTTTAATATAAATTTTTACCGAGTATCTAATCCAGGGCTGGCTCAGTTATTGATTTCAGATATCTTGAATTATTGCGCAGCGCATCCTGGGGCCACAGCGAACGTTGCTTTTTATCCTGATGAAAAAAGGGTTGATTCCTTTTTTTTCACTACCGCCAAGCCTAAATGGACATTGGAGGTTAGATAAATAAAACCCTACCGTGAATGTGCGAGCATTGGATGATTTTGCCCGACATTTTATGGCAATGATTGGCCGGAAATAGCCATTGGCGACAGACAGCAAACGACCCATTGCGGTCGGTCGCCGCTTTTAGAAAACTAGGGGCGATATACAACCTGCCACCCTCCAAGGGAGGCTTGTCGACGAGCTGACTCTTTTACAAAGGCCTCCGCCGCTGGTCTACGCTGAGAACTCAGCGCGCTTGAGCTAGGCGCAGGCTTCAAATGGCGTTGGAACTGTAAGGGAATGATCCAGATTCAATCAACGAAGGAGAGATTGTATGCCGCAAGCTTATCGAGGAAGAAACAACGTAAACCCCCAATTTTCAAGGGTTCAAGATATCCTCGCGAGAATAAACGCGCAAATCACTGGGGTGGGACAAGAGGTGACAATTGGAATTGCAAAGAACGACCTGCTTATTGAGTGCGGCCGCCTATGGATGGCCCAGCTTTTAGTACCCGGCGGAAGAACCTACGGCTATTATGCATCAAACTATAAAGACCCGGAGCGTGGTTGTCAGGCCAATTACCTTATTTATTTGAACGGATCAACCATATTGAACGCTCATGTAAGTCAAATGCCTTAGCCGGAATTGGGGGCGTCTTTGCTCCGGTGGCCACGGCCATGATGTGTAAGCGTCCAGCAAACGCGCCACATCAGGCTTGCCGTGTGAGGCAATGAACAAGAAATACTTATGTACATAGAGTTGGGGGGGCGAGATTCGCGCTTTTGAAATGGGTATGCGTCTTTAAACAATGAACTGCCCCCGAGTCCGTCATTACCACGGCCGTCCGCTGTAGGTCGAATGGCGATGGCTCGTCTGAGCCTTCGCAAATCAATCAGACTTCGGTGTGTTCCGAAATTGGCAGCGCATCGTCGACTTCAATGCCGAGGCAATCATCGAAGCCTACCAAGCAGTTCGTCTTCTGAAGTTGATTTTAGCGCTGCACCCTAAAGTTAAAGCAAACCCTCCAGAAATTATTGATTGGCTTCGAGGCGGTAAGATCCGTGATTTTAGGTCAGTTAAAACGATTGTCCGCGTCACTCGTAAATGCCTTCTCCTCTAGCTCATCGATGACCGCTGTGCGTCGATTTCGGCCTGTCACGACTCGTTGCATTCGACCCAATGCTGCCGGTCAGATCCCGTGGATGTCGGACAAATAGCCCAAACGCCTATGGCATTCCCAGGCTGGTGTTTGAGAGGGTAACCTGAGTACCTTTCCATCTGTGTGGTACTGATATGGACATCAATCTACTGACCGAATCGATGCTTGGCCGCTGGCGTGTTCCCTCGGGTGTCTGGCAATGCGAATTCCAGTTCGGCAGCCGATTGATTTACGTCCAACACCACAATGACGAGCCACCTTGCGCCAGGCTCTCCGCCGCGCAACGCGCGGTCAACGCTGCGTGGGATGATTTGCCCCAGGCACTGAAGTTTGCCGAACGGCACTGTATAGCAAAGATGCCCGAACTGATGCGGTTATACGAAACCCACATGCCCTGGGAATCTCCGTTGTTCGTGTACTCGATCCACTTCGATCTCGACAAACCTTACCCTAGTTACGCCATTTCCAAGAACCCTGACTTCGATTGGGATCGCATCCTGATCGACAAAGATGAACTGTGCCAGGATCACAGTGTTTGCATGGAGCAGTATGAGGCAAGGGATGACTTTTGGATTTACGTCAGGCGCGTGGGGTTTCAGCAATTCGAACTTGGGGATTAGCTTGGTAATCAACTATGGCCGATAACTGCCGGTGATGTTTGCTAAAGGTAGGGGGCAAACCCGATACAAATGTCCGGTTAGGTCGATTACAAATGGTCAAGTCAGTGCAATCACCCAGGTGACAGCGGATCTGAAGAAGTGGCTCCAGTCAGCCGCGAGATGATCTAGGCTTCCCGCATTATCAATCAAGGACGATAGACATGTCAGTTAACTCAGAAGCCAAGATCGCCACGGCGGATGCGCTTACATTGCTCCTGCATAACCAGCACGCCCTAGCCGCTGCTATAGAAGAGGTCACCAAGTGGCTCTCTGAAAATGGTGTGGGAAATGTTGCCGCTAACGCGATGACAGCCATGGAAACGCTGGATACGAATGCTCAAGGGATCACTGACGCAATCATGCGACTACGCCTTTGATCGCTGACAGCCAGAGAGTAGCAACCTACAAGCTGTCCCGCTCGCCAGGTTTTGGCAGTGCCCGTCTTCGCTGGATGTCGACTTAGGTGCTAGGCGGGCAACTATCTTACTTTCTCAGGCTGGTTCACAGATCGCCCCCCGCCCTTAGTGACCGCTAAAGCGGCAGAGCTAGGGACTGGTAAAATCGAACGGGGTGAGCCGGGGAGCTACTTGAGTACCCCAGACTTTCCTACAGCGACAAGCAACGCCAAAGCAGCGAATAACCCTATAACAGTCCATTGCAAGGCTACGAGCTTGCGTCTGAGTGGCACGGGAAAATTGTTTACATCTTCGGCATTGATGCTGCCGCGCTTCAGATAAAAGCCGGGAAACGTAATGAACCCAGAAACCCCACCAACCAGTAACAACTTACCCCAAGGGCCGCCATGCCTTAGCGAAGCCATACTCATGACTGAAGAGCTGTTCTTGAGACATCCAAGCATCACGTCCATTTTGGTGTAAGCCATGTACAACGCAACCCCGATCCAAATGAACATGCAAACAATCACTAAGCCGCAGAGGCCGCCAACAACAAGTTCAGCGGTGTTCATTTCGCAATCTCGTAAATCACTTCGCCAGTCATTTCACCGCCCAGTCCTCCAAGAGTGCCAGCAGCATAAGAGCCCACAGCAACCGCTATAATACCGCACGCCAGTGTTGCTAAGCCGCCAGTTGGGACGCCTAGTCCAACACAGAGTCCACCGACTACCGGAGCTGTTAAGGCTGCACCCGCTGCTGCCCCACCTACAACTCCACCGGCAAAGCTGCCAGTCTCAGTGTATTTGATTCGGGCACATGCCTCGGTGTTTCCGGCTGTACACACGTCTTGGACTTTCAGGTAAGACGCGCCACCACCAACGGCAGTGCCAATCCAGCCACCGTATTTGATGACTTTTGCCGCTTTGGCCACACCTTGAAAGTGCGTGGCGTATCCCGGTATTTGTCCCGGTGCACCCGCCTTAGTCCATTGGTGAACCAAGCTTCGACTGGAGATTCCCAATGCACTTTTCAAGTCGGGATGATCCGGGAAGCCAATGCCCTTACGGGTCATGGAAGTCAGCTGCGTATTGAGTTGTGCAAGCAAGCGTTTGCGTTCAGCAAAAAATTCCGGCGAGCGCAAATTGCCGTCGGTCTGAAAAGCCCGTTGGTGAAGTAATTCAATATCACGCAGAACGTTTTTCACGTCTTCCAGATTCTTGGCGAACATGGATTGGCCAATGCCAATGGAGGTCGAGCCTTGAGCCAAAAATGTTTCGATTTCGTCACGGTGTCGGTGCAGGAAGCTGGCCTCTTCGGCACTAAGGGGCCCGAGTGCATCATTGACCTTGCTCGCCGCTTCCATCAAGACGGCTTCTTCTCGGGTACATTGCAGGTTTTTCGGGTCACTCAGTACGACAAGATGACCGGGTTTGGCACCGTTCGATAGTTGTGGATTGAGCGTACGAAACTTATCCAAGACTGCTTGAGTTGGTTTCTCGAACAGCGACGCTTCCAGTGCATCACGAGACATGGACTGTTGGACGATATGGAAGCCGGGTTCAGCCTCTTGTGAAGTGCTGGAAGCTGGCTCTTCTGTCGTAGCTGTTTTCTCCGTTGTAGGGCCTACCAGAGCATTTGCAGCAACGGCCTTCTCTGTCAACTTAGGATCAGCCAGCAGGGTAGCCATACGTTCATCATCTACAGAGCCATCAGGACGTATTGCCCCAAGAACAGCAAAGTTGATGATTGATGCACCGGGAGCAGCCCCCATAACAAAACCACCGCCGACATCACCTGATCCGGTGATGATAGTTCCACCATGGCTGGTAGGGCTGCCCAAGTGAGCCATAGGACGGCCATTTACCTGGATGGAGGGGAACCCGGTGGTAATAACTGCACCACAACCACAGGCATCGCCAACACGGGCAGAGCCCATGAAGTTGATATTGGTATCAGCAGAAGCAGATGCTATTGGAGTTGTGCCGTGTCCCGGTAATGGGCAGACATGCTTGTCACCCAATCGAGCAGAGGAAATCATTCATCGTCCTTGTGTCGAGCATAAAAAATGCCTCCGTCAGTGGAGGCGAAAAGCGTTTGTAGGCGCCGCAAGACTACCGCATGTGATGGTGAGTGGTCTGTAGGAAAAATCTGAGCTTTTGTCACTCGCTCGCCTGAGACCTAATCCAAGCTGTCGCACGTCATTGAAAAGCGTAAGCATCTAGCCGTTGATTTCAACTGGCATGAGGCCGCTAGAGATTTCATTACAGGACTGATCGCAGGATCTCGTCATTTGAGTATCAAGCGCGACGCCATTCATCATTTGGTAGAAGACATTTTTATCCTTGGGGTCAGCTACGCTAAAGACCTGAGACCTCATTCACCTTCAATAATTACAACTTGGACGTAGGAGAATGGACATGGAAAACTTGGTGATTCGCATCGTATTACCGTTAGTGACCTTTATTGTGGCCTTCATTTTGGCCTGGGTGATCGCCAGTTGGCGTGCCCAGCGCTACAACCAACAGCTACAGACTGATCTGGAAGTGACACGGGCCGATCTGACGCGAGTTCAGGCAGAGTTGTCGGAACATCAGGCCACAACTGGCAGCCTGTCTGGAGAGAAAGCAGCACTGGATATTGCTTACGGACGGTTGGAAACGGAACGGGATAGCAGCAAGACACGGATCGACCGTCTTGAGGGTGATATGGTCGCCCAGCAAGCTGAGATAGATCGCTTACGACAATCCGAACAAGCGGCCAGAGAGACGAGCTCGAAAGCACAAGAAGCGGCCGACAAGCTGAAAGACCAGATAGCCAGTAACAGTACCGCCTTCAAAGAACGTCTCGAAGAGAAAGATCAGCGCATCTCAGGGTTGGATCAAAAGCAGATCACCGCAGAACTGCAACAAGCCAACACGGCGAAGCTGCTGTCCGAAAGTCGTGAGGCACTGAAACAAGCCCAGACCCAGCTGGAGGAGAAACTGGTCGCTCAAGAGCGTTTTGAACGTGATTGGACTGCCCAGAAAGCCGAACTCGAAAGCCTGCGTAAGACAGAAAAACAGGCCCGTGAGGTTGGGGCCACGGCACAGGAAGCGGTGAATAAGTTGAAAGAGCAACTTGTCATCAACGGTACGACCTCCAAGGAGCGTATCGAAGAGAAAGATCAGCGCATCGTGCAGTTGGATGAAAAGCTGGCGACCGCCGACGCAGCGCAAAAGCATACTGCTGCTCAACTGGCTGAGATTCGCGAGACGCTAAAGAAAGCGCAGACGCAATTGGAAGAAAAACAGGAAGCACTCACCAACTACAAAGGGTGGTGGGAGCAGTGCAAGATCGAATTGAAGACCACACAAGACAGATATGCGGAACTGGACAACACCCATGGCCGGCTTAAAACTTCCTTGGCTGAAAAGCAGCAGCACTTTGACGCGCAGTTGAAGCTGCTGCAGGAGAATCGGGAGGAACTGACCAAAGAGTTCGAACGCCTCGCCAACGAGGTTCTAGAGCGCAAAGGCAAAGCATTTAAAGAGCTGAACCAGGAAAGCATCACTAACCTGCTTAACCCTCTTCATATCGAAATGAAAGGTTTTAAGGCGAAGGTGGAGGATATTCACGCTAAAGATGCGGAGCAGCGCGTCGAGCTCAGAACTGAGCTGAAGAACCTACAAACACTCAACAAGGAGATTACCGATCAGGCCGACAAGCTGACTACCGCCCTGCAAGGCCAGAAGAAGGTGCAGGGCAACTGGGGTGAGCTGATGCTGGAGAACGTACTAGACAATTCAGGCCTTCGACTCGGTATCGACTACAAACGGGAAGTCAGCTTCACCACTGAAGAGGGCCGGCAACGTCCCGATGCAATCATCTACCTGCCACATAAACAACACCTGATCATCGATGCCAAGACATCGTTAATGTCCTACACCCAGTATGTAAATGCCGATAACGACTTGGAACGCGGTCAAGCGTTGGCGGCCCATACCAAGGCGGTAAGTGACCGGGTCAATGAGTTAGCCGATCGAGATTATTTCAAGCTGCCTGGCCTGAACTCACCTGAGGTAGTGATTATGTTTATCCCTATCGAATCCGCCTACGTCGAAGCCCTTAAGTACGACGAAACCCTGTTTCAGCGGGCTATCGAGCGTAACGTGCTGGTTGCCACGCCCACCACCCTGTTGACCAGTCTTAACATCGTCCGTCAGCTGTGGCGGTTCGAAGATCAGAACAAGCACACCGCTGAGCTGGCCAATCGCGCTGAGAAGTTTTACAACAAGCTCAATGGCTTCCTGACCAGCATGCAGGGAGTAGGCAACCAGTTGAACAGAGCTCGTGAAAGTTACGATAAGGCCTTCGGTCAGCTGTACATCGGAAAAGGGAATCTGATTAAACAAGCCGCCGAGTTTAAAGATCTGGGTGTGTCTGTCCAGAAAGAGCTGCCAGCTGATCTGGTCGAACGTGCAAACTTGGAGCTCAGCAGTGCTGTCGAAGAACTCGCAGAGATTGAAGCTACAGTATTGATAGCCTCATCTGACTCCATCCAACCTAATAGTTCACACCAATAGGAGGTGATAGCCACACGAATGATTCAGCTTGAAGACTGGATGGTGGCCGTCTCCAAGGCGAGCTGGTTTCCATTGGTCTTGCATTGCAGGCAAGGGAGATTTCAGGACGTCAGGAACGTTATACGACATTACTGTCACATTTAAATGCGACAGCAAGGTCGCCTAATTGTAGTTAGAGGTATAGGAAATATGAAATTTCGCCCCACTTCCTTAGAAGATGAGAACAGCAAATTAACCGAAGAGCTCTATGTTGCACGAGAAACTATTTTCTATTTAGTTTCCACGCAAGCTCAAAAAGCTTTAGAAGGGTGCTTTGTATGCAAGTCATACGCGGACACTGTAAGGTGGAGAAGAGAGTCTATTGAAAGACTACTTTTAGTAGCTGAACCTAAGTCGGCAGGCGAAATGGACGAATACGCCAGCATCACGGATCGTGCTTTTTGCCCCCTTTGCGGGGGGAGCGCAGACATTCCTTATGGTGGGAAAGGCTATGCTTTTCCTGATGGTTTACGCCGACACCTTGCAGGTTCGCACAACTCGCGTCAATGCGCTGTTTTTGAAGCCATTCATAGCCTGTGCCGGTCACATATACGCAAATAATCAAGGGACATAGCGCCTACAAAAGCTCTAACAATGCGCTCAACGCCGCTCACTTCGTTCGCTGACCGCCCAAAAGCTGTGCTTTGGGCCGCCCGTTCGCTTAACACTTAACGAATATCAGAGTCAGTTTTCTATTGCTTCATCAAACAATGATAATTTTCTTGTTCATTGTCATCTTGCGCTTTGATTGTTAGTGCTAAGCCACAAAACTCTATTGTTCGAAAACTTAACTAACACTGACGCCTCATATGACCAATATCTCCTTTCCTTGCAAAAAAGAAATGTCAATCTACACTGTGGATACATGACAGGAAACGTTTTGCTATAAATAAAAATAGCGCAAGGGGTAGATATGAAAATTGGAGCAAAAAACTTTCAGGGGATAACACGCTATCAAGAAATTGAAATCGAAAAACTTTGCTTGTTGTACGGAAAAAATTCTTCTGGAAAAAGTTCAATACTTGACGCGATTCGAGTAGGAAAAGACCTATACAAAAAAGGCAGTTCCGCACTACCAGGAAAATGGGTGTCCTCGATGCTAGGCACCCCAAGAGAAGATGAAGATGAAGATGAAGATGAAACAATTCTGCTTTTCGAAGAAAAAAACTCTATCAGTTTTAATGACTGGTACAGAGATACTCTCAGAACATGCTTTTATCCACAAGAAGACTTCCTCCCTCTGAAACTATTAGAAGGCCCTTTGTATCAAGTAAAAAAAATCGCCATTCAGATAACATGGACGTCCCCAAACAGTTGTCCAAGTATCACCGGTTACAAGGTGCTTTTTGATGGAAGCCCAGTTCTAACCTGGAACAGAGGCAACAACAGAATCGGGAAGGGAACCATCCACAAGAATCACGACTTCATAACAAATGTAACCATCTTCTCCGAAGATGATCCTTGGGCAGCTTCATCCATATCCAGCAGTTGCACCCAGAACACTAGCGAAGACTTTAGCTGTAATTTCAATATTTATTCATTCGACGAATCGGTCAACCTTGCATTAGATAACGAAGAAGATTACCTGTTTTCCAAACAAGATGATCTGGCGCTTTTCTTGTTCATGTTCCTTGTCTCTGGAACATCCTACTGGCTAAGCCAAGCATTAAATTTTAACGAAGTTCCAGAAGTTCGCACAATTAACAATATATCATTTAGTCAGAAAGATTTGTTATCCAGTAATACTGACAAGTCGAGACATCACGAGGCGATCCTGAACATATTTGCACTCGAGTCCGAACTCGGCGAAGACAAGGAGTCTTACAGGCAGTACATTGCTCAAGTAAATGAGTTTCTTTCCAGCGAGAAATACTTGAACTCTGGGTTTAAAATAGAAACAGAACTCAGATACCATATGACTCGGAAATTAATAGATGAGTACCGCGAAGCATCACCAGATAAGATAGCCGATTTTTTGAGTGGCCTCGATCCCGAACACATAACCACAAAACTAACTCTAAGAGACATAGCGCGCAATTCATTAGTGGATCTTGATGACGTAGGAGTAGGAGTATCCCAAGTAATACCGGTAATTACTGCTGCCGTAATAGGGCTAAATACCTATATCCAACAGCCCGAGCTGCACTTGCACCCAAAAATGCAAGCAAGCATCGCTGACGTATTTATTGCCGCATTAAATATACAGCAAAATCCCTACCAGGAATCACCAACATTTATACTTGAAACACATAGCGAACTTCTCGCTCTACGCTTGCTAAGAAGGATTTGTGAAACCAATAGAGCACAAATTAAAGACCACAAGCTAGAGCTCCACCCAGATGACGTATCCATAATATATGTAGACAAAAACGACAAAGGAGAAACCACTCTAACTAAATTGCGGATATCTGAAGCTGGAGATTTCCTAGATCGCTGGCCGGATGGTTTTTTCGCTGAAAGAGATGCGGAGCTATTCTATGATTAACCAAAAATTTGCTCTCAATCCTGAAGTGCAGCTTGAGCCATTAGAGCTAATACTAATTTTGAGCAAGTTCGGACTAAGCGAAGGAAGATTCATATCTCGCCTGCCAGATGGCTGGCGACAGCAGGTCATACAGGAGTTCGAAAAGAGAAATCTCGGAACAATCGAAATGGTGAGAATTAGAAGGCACTTGCAGAGCCTCAAGGAAAGATGCGGAATTTTAAATGTCTCTATAGAGTACAAGGAAGAGCTATCCTGGCTTAAAAATGCCCTCCAAGCAAAAACCAAAGGTCTGATAGATGATATTATCAGCGATGATATCAACCATGGTCTTTCTGCAAAAGACATCATTGATAGTGATTCGCTACGCGAGTGCAGGGACACAAAAATCACTTGGACAGCCGATGAGATGATAAAAGTTTCAATGCCTCTGCTTAGTATGAGCGAGGAAATTTACATAGTCGACCGATACATAAAGCTCCGAAGCAAAGAGCCAGACGGATACTTAGCATTTTTCAAAAAGATTATTGAGGCGACGCAAAACAAGAAAACAAAATTAATAGTCTATTGTGCCCAGGGAAGTTTTAATCAAACAAATTCCGAGAGAAATCTTCGTGAAAAAATCAGTCCACTACTCAGTTGCAGGCAATCGATTGAGTTTTTTCTCCTTCCTGACGATGTTATTCCGCATGAACGATTCATTATTTCCATAAAAGGCGGAATTTATTTTGACAAAGGATTTCATTCCAGCATAGACCCTAGTGAGCGACACTTGGTTGGCTATTACTCAAAAAGCGCACATGAAGAGCAATGGAAAGAATTTGTCGAAAACCGAAGCAACCTTAAAATAGAAAAGCACATCATAATCTCTGGTTAACCAAATGTTGAAAGGCGATATTAATGTGGCCCAGCCCATGTTGGCGATGTTTTTAGTTCGTTCTCCGGTTTTTTGGTATGGTCTTAAATCCGAAAAGTATTAAGAAAGAGCTGAAAAGCCTGGAGTCGAATCATCAAAATCTCGTTGATGGGTTGTTGGCCGAAGGTTTACCTGTGCTGCCGGTGTACCTAAGCAGCTCCATTAAGATGCGCGAATCTCACGAAGTTTCAGTACCTATCATCCATTTGGCCCCTCGGCATAAGCTTTCTCGGGAGTTTTTTGGTTTGCTGGACGCTCTGGAACGAGCCGCTTAGCTTTATCAATGACGGGTTGCTACAAGCGTAATCGACCCCTCAGGTTGTCCTTTCAGCTAGCGTCAAATGAGCTGGAGCCGGTGATTCAAGCCAGTTCGTGCAGCTGAAATACTGACGAAACATTCTGGCCATATGATTCGCGTCACTGAAATCCAGGGAGTTGGAGATGAATCGACCATCAAGAAGCATGCGCAAACTGCTCGACGCCGTTGCCACCAACAATGAGGCAGCGGCACTTGATGTGATGCGTGCTGCTGAGCAGCTCCAGGACGAGGTGTTGCGTCAACGATTGCTCAACCTGATTCACCGACTCAACCAGGACGCTATTGACTTACGAGCGGCGCGTGACGATATCCAGGGCGGAGCCGTAAAGCTCGCGTGATGGGTCTCGGTGACGTCTCTTTGTCTGTATGCCGCACTGGTCTCTTGGGCCAAGGGCGTGCTGACCCGTCCCGAGCTATCCCGGTTGGTCAGCGGGGGAACTCCGGGTGAGTAGTAGGTAGATCACATTGCGATAGGGGTCGAAATACAAGCAGGAATGTGGTGATGAGTCCGCAGGTATGAACGCCCTCATCTGTTCGCGCGTCCTGAGCACGAGCTTCCAGTCCATGAAAGCTTCCATGTAGCCCCGCCCCCAGTTGTCCGGTGTAAAGTTTGCAATCAGGAGTTTACCTCCTGGATTCAGTTTCCCCATCAGCCAAGCTGTAAGCGCCATTGCCTGGGCGCGATTGAGGTAGTCATAGATGCCAATACTGTAGATGAAGTCGAATCCATCGTAATCATCACTTTCAGGCAGCTTCTTGACATTGCACTGCCACTTGATGATTTCCGACCAAGTTAGAGTGGCAAGCTTCAGCGTCTCTAAGTCATTATCAAATGCGACAAAGCGATGGATCCGCTGTCGGGTCTCGGGTTTGAGAAGCTCCAGTTCTCGGCAGTGGCCACAAGCGACGCTCATGATAGAAAGCGTTTCCCGATGGGATGCTAGCCGTTCAATCAAGCCTGCAATGTGCTCACGGCGCCAGCGTACGCTCAGTGCATTTGGGCTTGAGGTGACAACCTCGAATATTAATTTTCCGATCGCGCTGGAATCGGGAGGCGGATTCTGAAAGTAGGCGTAATCCAGCATTACAGCATCCCCTGGGTAGCCTCTGGGCTTTTCGAAAGCTCGTGAGGTGTAGGGGTCTTCCTGGAGTAGTTGAAAAATCGGATGTTCACGACATTGATGGACTATGTCGTCCCGCCAGAGCGTGTCGGGCAAACTTTGGCGGTACTCCGTTAGCAGCTCGGTCATGCAAGTGATGGCGTGCATATGGTCGCCACCGAGAATTTCTTGCTGGAAAATATCAAGTTCGCTAATCAGGCCTCTCATCATCAACCTCCGCTGTGCCGCAAAGTAGGTGAGCCACTGTATAGATTAGTAGAACCGGTGCGGTGCAGTACCTCATACAGCTTTGCCCACAGGGTAGGAGAGATCGCTTCTTTGCGACGTAGTATGTCGTGGCTATTTTTTGAGTTCAAAGCCACCAGAATGCTGTCAAAAAAACTGGGCGGCTTCTGTTTTTCTTGGCTGACGTTCAGACGCAGCCTGCTGCGATACACTGACCAACAATTTTTTGGTCACGGAAAGACGTATGACGCAGGAATGGGCTCCATCGGACTGGGGGCGACGCATAACGATGTCGTCGCAATGGCGATTACGTCTAGGCGACGAACAGTTGGAGCTGAGGGTACTGGAGCAGGTGCAGGAAATCCCAATTGAGGATCTTCCGCTGCTACGAATACACCAAGGTCTGTTCTGGACGGATCTGACATTTCGCGCAGGTCAGCCAAATAGTACCCGCGTGGATGGTCTGCCCAACGCACAAACACCGGCACTGCAGGAAGCTCTACGACAGCTACTTGTTGATTCCCGTCAACGGCGGTTCGGTTCCTACTACGCCCAAATTTGCAGTTGGTTAGCTGACGCTATTCAACTGATCGATACGGTGCGTGTCAAACACCACTGGATTACTCATCTGGCACAGCAGTCTGTACTGAGTAACCGTCCTAATATGCGAATTAGCGACGATGCTTTGTGGGAATTATTCAGAACACCGGAGGTACAGGTAGCCATCTCTGATCGAGCCGGTGTGGTCGAGCGAGATCTAAAGCGCTGGCAATATGATTGGCCTGCAGTTTGGACGCGCGAAAATGAGCAGCATGTTCTGAACGAGCTCGTCGAGTGCAAAGACCTATTCGACCGAGTGGAAAGCAAGCCGCTAACGGAAGAGCAGGCGCGGGCTGTGATCTGCTTCGATAACCGTGTTCAAGCGATCGCTTCTGCTGGGTCTGGGAAGACGTCGACGATGGTCGCCAAGGCTGCCTACGGCATTCACCGTGGTTATGTCGAGCCAGCGTCGATTGTAATGCTCGCGTTCAACGACGCAGCGTCGAAGGAACTGGAAGAAAGGGCTGTGTTGTCGTTCAAACGCGTGGGTATGGATGATATCACCGTCCAAGGGCTGACTTTTCATAAGCTAGGTCTTTTGATCATCGGCAAGGCGAAAGGGAGGCGGCCGAATGTGCCAACGTGGGCAGTAAAAGATGTGGCATGCATGGAGAAGCTAACCGAACTTGTCGACCAGCTGAAGGATCGATCAGAGATATTCAGAGTTAACTGGGATCTCTTTCGGCTGGTGTTCAATCGCGACTTGCCTGCCGTGGGGCAGAGCTCTGTCGCTGACGTTTGGGACAAGGAAGGTGTAGGCCAGTTAACTACCCTCCAAGGTGAACACGTCAGCAGCCAAGAAGAGTGCATTATCGCGAATTGGCTGTTCTACAACGGTGTGGAGTACAAATACGAAAGAGCATACGAATACGACACTGCTACTGCAGATCATCGTCAGTATTACCCCGATTTTTTCTACCCTGAAATCTCCCTCTACCACGAACACCTGGCGTTGAATGCTGATGGTCAGCCTCCTGCCCATTTCGAGAAATATTTAGAAGGAGTCGATTGGAAGCGCAATCAGCACCTGCGACGGGGAACAGTGCTCATTGAAACAACCTCACACCAGATGAGAACTGGGGAGCTGTTCGAGCACCTTGGGAAGGCTCTAACGGATAGAGGAATTCAGCTAGATCCCAATCCAGATCGACCTATTCCAAAGGAAGGTCGAAAGCCTATGGAAAATGGCGAACTAATCGGTTTGGTTCGCACTTTCATTCGTCACGCCAAGAGCAATAGTTTAAGCCCTGGCATGATGGCCGAGCGGTTGGATGCACTTTCAAATCAAGGATTCAAGTATCGGTACAAGATGTTCTTGGACATTGCCTTGCCCGTGATCAGCGCGTGGGATGCAGCCCTAAAGCTGGAGCATGGGATCGATTTTGAAAGCATGATCAACGAAGCTGCAGAATGTCTCGA
Organism: Pseudomonas sp. BF-B-26; assembly: GCF_019956495.1. Taxonomy (NCBI): domain Bacteria; kingdom Pseudomonadati; phylum Pseudomonadota; class Gammaproteobacteria; order Pseudomonadales; family Pseudomonadaceae; genus Pseudomonas; species Pseudomonas sp. BF-B-26. The sequence continues at coordinate 137,113 of NZ_JAHBDP010000146.1, forward strand.
GCAGGGTTATGCAGCCCCGTATGATCTTGTTATGGCTGATGAGTATCAGGACGCCTCTCGTGCACGCGCTCGCTTTTGCCGCGCCTTGGTAGCCAAGCCTGGCAAGTATTTTTTTGCAGTAGGCGATGATTGGCAATCGATCAATCGGTTTGCAGGGGCCGATGTTTCTGCAATGACGAAGTTTCGAGAATGGTATGGACATGGTCAGGTGCTGCGATTGGAGCAGACCTTCCGTTGCCCTCAAGAAATCTGTGACGTCTCTAGTAAGTTCGTATCCAAGAATCCCGCTCAAATAAAGAAAATCGTCCGATCTGAAACCCCTCCAAACGGGCCAGCCATACAGGCATTCCAGGTTGATGGAAGGGGGCAATTGAGCGGTGCCGTCGGCCGTTACCTAGCAGACCTGTACGTTCGCCTTGTAGATGGCAGTATTCCTCTTGGTCGAAATGGAAAGGTCTCGATTTTCATTCTCGGGCGCTACAACAACGATGAGGTCTACGTTCCTGAGGGATGGAAGCAGCGTTATGGCGATCGCATCGATCTGGCATTCAGGTCGATTCATAAATCTAAAGGTGCCGAAGCCGACTATGTGATCCTGCCTGCAATGCTGCAGCGTGGGTTTCCGAATCTTAGAGAGGATGACCCTGTGCTTACGCTGGCCATGCCCGAGGGGGACACATACCAGCACAGCGAAGAAAGGCGTTTGTTTTATGTAGCGCTGACGCGGGCCCGGAGGTCGGTGGCCATGTTTACGGTCAAGGGCCATTCCTCACCATTTCTTGATGAGTTGGTGGAAGAACACGCTATCCAAGTCTTCGACACTGAAGGGGAGATTGTTCAAGAGGATCGGTGTCCAGCATGCAAGTCAGGCGTGATCATCATGCGTAATGGTCGCTACGGAGAGTTCCGCTCCTGTTCCGGCTTCCCAAAATGTAGCTATAAACCAAAAGCTCACCAGCCGCATCGAGCTACCAAAGCTTTCCGATGAACTACTATCCTGCCTCTCGTAGGCGGATGTGGTACGGCTGCACGGTTACCGAGAGGCGCAAGTCAAAAGCTTCAAAGCCGCTTCTAATTGTTCAATTTTTGATGTGCGTAAAAAGTCCACTAGGCGATCACTCTGGGCCTGATGCACGCCGAGCAACCGGCACAAGTCAGCCTTGCGCATATCTCGCTCCATCATGGCGTTCCATAGCCTCACCCGATCCACGCTGCTCGACCCATAGCGTGAGCTCCATGATGGCGGCCTCAAGGGCGAGTTGGTTTTGATTGATCTTGAATAGCAGGGAAGGGAGTAGGTCTGAATTTGGCATCTTGATTCCTCCGTGGAAGCGGTCAGCGTAGCAGCACCAGAATTTTTTAGGACTGGAGGATCTTTCCAGTAGAGCAGAGCACGTCACATCAGCTTTTGCGATGTTGCGAACCATTCCTGGGCCGCTTGTGCTTGTCATCGGAAACTGACTGCGGTCGCTTGCGATGGTGGCTCATAGCCGCTAATAGTGAGGAGGTGCTTGGAGAGGGCGTGAAGATGATTTCGAGATTTGTTGTTGTCCCTGCAATCCCAACGGAAACGGGATCAATGCGTAACGGATCGCGCTTCTACTGTCAGACTGCACCTATAGGCTTCAACCTCTATGACAACGAGGAGAAGCTTCGGCTGAAGACAACCTATCAGACCCGAGAAGAAGCCGAGGGAGAGTGTCAGCGGCTTAACCTTGAGATGCTTCAAAGAGTCCTTTCGGAACGGGAATCCGTGACTGCGCTATAGGCATTCACTCCCGCATAGTCATTAGGCGCCCGGTTTCCGAAACGAGTGGCTCAGGAGCTCGCGTAAGCACGACCTACACCACTTTGACGTGGATGCTCGGCATTTAGGAGCGAGCAAACAGTCTCTGCCTCCGTCCTGATTTTGAAAACGCCATGCTTGCTGGCTGAACCTCCTTCGACAAGATCAACGACCCTGTATCGCTTACTGCCATCTTCCATTCCTGTGGTCTCGATGACTCTGAATCTTGCGTGCATGGTTGCTTTCCGTGCATGACATTGGTGACCTACAAGTACCGCCAATACGAGACGATTTCAAGAACGGCGCAGGTTTCAGCTGAGACAATTTATGACGGTGCACCATGCTTTCTCATCGCATGAAGCACGGTTTAGCAGGAGGTACCGAGTTGGGCTATGTTTCCTATAGTCGATACTTCGGGCCAGCAGGGCCGGCTATGGGCGCATCGTTCGAGGGTTCTGACGACGATCAGACGCTTGATGCCAAAAAGAGGCGGAGAGTTGATTCTGGCAAGCGAAGAGCAGGCATTTTTTTGCGATTTACTCTGATACGCTGCTGAAACACTCGCTTACAGGAGTTGTTCGCATGATTGGCAAGTTAATTTCGACTGGTTTCAGTTTGGCCACCTTGCCCGCCCGCCTGACTTTTCGCAGCGTCCGCGCCTTGGCCATGACGCCTGCCGAAGCCAGCCGACTACTGGCGGACATGCGTCAGGCATCGGATCAGGCGGTGCAGGAACTCCAGGGGCTGTTGGCCAACGTCGATGCGGACATGACCCACAAAACGGCGCACCTCAGCGCTGCCGACAAGCGCCTGGCAGCCGAACTGGCCCTGCACGCCGCCGAACAACACCTGAACATGGCCGCGATCAACATTCTGCGGGCCGTCTGGCTGACGCTTCACTCGACGCCGAACTTGCCGCCAAGCGAGCTCGATAAGCGGCTTGAACAGACGCGTAACGACTAACAGACCGTCCGGCGGATCGGTCGATCCGAGCGAGAAATGGGAGCTCAGCATCCTTGAATCGGCACTTCATGTGCATGTGGGGTTTATGGAGCGCTTACATTCCTGCGCGTTCTTTCATTCAGACCACCAGTCTTTTTCTGCGCGCATCACATAGCCGTTGAACCAGCTCTCGATAGTGACGGCTAGCGATGTGACGGAGGAAGTATCTGGGTGAAGTGGGTCGAGTAGGTTCGCTTGCGATGTAGCCCATACCGCCCACAGCGCAGTTTGTTGCTGGGTTTGCTCTGAGGTATTGGCATTGGCATCGCAGGTGGCCTGGATGAAAGATCTCAAGCGCTGAGACTGCTCCCAACGCTTTGTATTTTTCACGAGTCTGTGACGCAGGCGTCTATGAATTTCTTCACGCTTGACGAGCTCAAGTCGTACCGCTTCTTGAGCCATTCGCTCACGACGATCCTCTTCATTCTTCAAGCGCAGCGCTTTCACGGATTCAGCTATCGAACCGAAACCATCAAGGATGCTTGTAAGCTTTTCCTCGATTTTCCCGGTCTTAGTATCCGTCCAGTTTTTCCGCTTTCCGTATTCCGCGCGTGCATCAATCTGCAGGCTTAACTCTCCGGTGGAAGACCATTCAAACTGGGGCGAACGCAGCATCGAGAAATTAGGTTCCCATCGAGCATTGCGTTTAGGGG
>NZ_JAHBDP010000136.1:0-19326 GCF_019956495.1 Pseudomonas sp. BF-B-26
GAGCTTGCTCGCGATGGCGTTCCTTCACTCACTGAACAGGGTGACTGATACGACGCCATCGCGAGCAAGCTCGGCTCCTACAGGGTTTTATGTTTGTCGTGATGCCTCTTACATCCACCCGTACTCGGCCATGGACAGCGGATCGCCGTCACCGATGATGAAATGGTCGAGCACCCGCACATCGATCAGGTCCAGCGCCTCTTGCAGGCGCTTGGTCAGCACTCGGTCGGCTTGACTGGGGTTGGTATTACCCGACGGATGGTTATGGCAGAGGATCAACGCTGCGGCGTTGTGGGCCAACGCACGTTTAACCACTTGTCTCGGATAGACACTGGTGCTGTCGATGGACCCGCGAAACAGCACTTCAAAGGTCTGCACTTGATGCCTGGAATCCAAAAAAAGACAGCCGAACACCTCGTGAGGCTCGTGGCGCAGCATTGATTTCAGGTAATCACGAACCGCTTGCGGATTTTCCAGCGCCGATTTTTGGCGCGCACGTTCGGCCAAATGCCGCCGGCTCATTTCCTGGACCGCTTGCAACTGAGCGAATTTCGCCGGCCCGAGCCCCAACTCCCTGCTGAACGCCTCCTGATCGGCCTCGAGCAGCGAGCGCAGGCTGCCAAACTGATTCAACAGGTGTCGCGCCAGATCTACCGCGCTTTTGCCCGACACGCCCGTTCGTAAAAAAATCGCCAGCAGTTCGGCGTCTGAAAGGCTCCCCGAGCCCAACTCAAGCAACCTCTCCCGCGGCCGTTCCGCCGCTGGCCAATCGCGAATACTCATAGCACCTCCCTGGTCTGTGGGCGCCGCTGTTCCGTAGCGGTCGCTGTGATATCGTAGCCCATCTTTTTTGCGGGCGATTTCATCCCTGGGGAGGGGGTATCGCCATGCAGTCATCAACGAAATGAAAGGCAGACCTATGCAGCGGCTGTATCGGAAACGCATCGTTCTGGGCGTCGGCGGCGGCATCGCTGCCTACAAGAGCGCCGACCTGGTTCGCCGCCTGATCGACCAGGGCGCTGAAGTGCGCGTGGTCATGACCCGCGGCGGCAGCGAGTTCATCACACCGTTGACCATGCAGGCCTTGTCCGGGCATCCGGTCCACCTCGACTTGCTCGACCCTGCGGCCGAAGCTGCCATGGGCCACATCGAGCTGGCCAAATGGGCCGACCTGGTGCTGATCGCCCCCGCCACCGCGGACCTCATTGCCCGCCTGGCCCAAGGCATTGCCAACGACCTGCTGACCACGCTGGTGCTGGCCACCGACGCCGTGGTCGCCGTTGCCCCGGCGATGAACCAGGCCATGTGGCGCGACCCGGCTACCCAGGCCAACCTGCAAACCCTCGAAAGCCGCGGCCTGAAAACCTTCGGCCCAGCCTCCGGCAGCCAGGCCTGCGGCGACGTTGGCATGGGTCGCATGCTCGAAGCCACCGACCTCGCCCAGTGCGCGGCGGACTGCTTCCAGCGTCAGGCGCTGACCGGCAAACACGTGCTGATCACCGCTGGCCCGACCCAGGAAAACATCGACCCGGTGCGCTACATCACCAACCACAGCTCCGGAAAGATGGGTTTTGCCCTGGCCGAGGCCGCAGTGGAAGCCGGCGCCCGCGTCACGCTGATCACCGGCCCGGTGCACCTGCCGACCCCGGATCGCGTCACCCGCATCGACGTGGTCAGCGCCCGCGACATGCTCGCCGCGTGTGAAGCCGCGATCCCTTGCGACCTGTTCATCGCCTCGGCAGCGGTTGCGGATTACCGCCCGGAAGTCGTCGCCCCACAGAAACTCAAGAAAGACCCTACGAACGGCGACGGCTTGTTGCTACAGATGGTGCGTAACCCAGACATTCTGGCCACCATTGCCACACGCCCCGACCGTCCGTTCAGTGTCGGGTTCGCCGCCGAAACCGAACACTTGCTCGATTACGCTGCCCGCAAGTTGAAAGACAAGAACCTCGATTTGATCGTCGCCAATGACGTCGCCAACCCGAGCATTGGCTTCAACAGCGAAGAAAACGCCTGCAGCGTGATCGACCGCCAGCTACACGCCACACTTTTCGCCCAGACCAGCAAGAGCAAGATTGCTCGCCAGCTGATCACTTTTATCGCCGAACGTCTGAACCAGGTTTAATTTACATGCACGCTTTGCAAGCCAAGATCCTCGACCCTCGCATCGGTACCGATTTCCCGCTGCCGCAGTACGCCACGCCAGGCTCCGCCGGCCTCGACCTGCGCGCCATGCTGGAAAAAGACACCGTCATCAAGCCGGGCGAAACCCTGCTGATCCCGACTGGCCTGTCCGTCTACATTGGCGATCCGGGCTTGGCGGCGCTGATTCTGCCGCGCTCCGGCCTGGGCCATAAGCACGGCATCGTGCTGGGCAACCTGGTCGGCCTGATCGACTCCGATTACCAGGGCCCGCTGATGGTGTCGTGCTGGAACCGTGGCCAGAACGATTTCAACATGGTGGTAGGCGAACGCCTGGCCCAGTTGGTGCTGGTACCGGTGGTTCAAGCGCATTTCGAGATGGTCGAGGAATTCGTCGAAACCCAGCGCGGCACTGGCGGGTTCGGCCACTCCGGCAGCCATTGATCCGATAGATGGCGGCCCGATACTTCATTGTGGGAGCGAGCCGGCTCCGGGCGGCGTTCCGACGATGACGGCTGCACATTCGACAAAGATGTCGCCTGCGAGTCCGCTATCGCGAGCCGGCTCGCTCCCACAAGTTTTGTACTGAATTGCAAAGACGTCATCTGGAAGGTTTACCACTGAAAATCAAGGCATTGGCCGGCCATTTACTCGCCGATGCTGGTGGCATGGCCTTTTCACACCACGAACTCTCAGTGGAAAACGCCGTCATACCCTTCAGTTTGAGCCTGCCGACGAGTTCTTCGCGGCAGGTCCAGCCACTTTCGAGATGGAGCATTCCTACAGATGAGCACCCCAGCCCAAGTCGCACCCAAGTTCCCCGACAGCATCTTCCGCGCCTACGATATTCGCGGCACCGTCCCGGAATTCTTGAACGCTGAAACCGCGTATTGGCTCGGTCGCGCCATCGGCTCCCAGAGCCTGGCCCAGGACGAACCCAACGTGTCCGTCGGCCGTGACGGTCGCCTGTCCGGCCCAGAACTGGTCGAACAACTGATCAAAGGCCTCGCCGATAGCGGTTGCCACGTCAGCGACGTCGGCCTGGTGCCAACGCCTGCGCTGTACTACGCCGCCAACGTGCTGGCCGGCAAATCCGGCGTGATGCTCACCGGCAGCCACAACCCGTCGAACTACAACGGCTTCAAGATCGTCATCGCTGGCGACACCCTGGCCAACGAACAGATCCAGGCCCTGCACGAACGCCTCAAGACCAACAACCTGAGCAGCGGCAAGGGCAGCATCACCCAGGTCGAGATCCTCGACCGCTACAACACCGAAATCGTCCAGGACATCAAACTGGCTCGCCGCCTGAAAGTCGTGGTCGACTGCGGTAACGGCGCGGCCGGCGTGATCGCCCCGCAACTGATCGAAGCCCTGAACTGCGAAGTCATCCCGCTGTTCTGCGACGTCGACGGCAACTTCCCGAATCACCACCCGGACCCGGGCAAGCCTGAAAACCTTGTGGACCTGATCGCCAAGGTCAAGGAAACCAACGCTGACCTGGGCCTGGCGTTCGACGGCGACGGCGACCGCGTCGGCGTGGTGACCAACACCGGCAGCATCGTCTACCCCGACCGTCTGCTGATGCTGTTCGCCCGTGACGTGCTGGCGCGCAACGCTGACGCGGAAATCATCTTCGACGTCAAATGCACCCGCCGCCTGACGCCGCTGATCAAGGAATACGGCGGCCGTCCGCTGATGTGGAAGACCGGTCACTCGTTGATCAAAAAGAAAATGAAACAGACTGGCGCCCTGTTGGCCGGCGAAATGAGTGGGCACATCTTCTTCAAGGAACGCTGGTTCGGTTTCGACGACGGCATTTACAGCGCCGCGCGTCTGCTGGAGATCCTCAGCAAAGAAAAATCCACCGCGGAAGAGCTGTTTGCGACCTTCCCGAACGATATTTCTACGCCGGAAATCAATATCCATGTGACCGAAGAGAGCAAATTCAGCATCATTGATGCTCTGCACGACGCGAAGTGGGGCGAAGGCGCCGACCTGACCACCATTGACGGCGTGCGAGTCGACTACGCCAAAGGCTGGGGCCTGGTGCGCGCGTCCAACACCACACCGGTGCTGGTGCTGCGCTTCGAGGCCGATGACGAGGCTGAATTGCAACGCATCAAGGACGTGTTCAAAGTCCAGTTGAAGCGTGTTGCCCCTGATCTCCTTTTACCGTTTTGATTTATCGAAGCGCCTTTTATTGAAGTGCCGGAGCCCTGAATGACCCTCGAACGCGAAGCCGCCGCCAACACCGCCAAGGTCCTGTCCGAAGCGCTGCCTTACATTCGCCGCTATGTCGGCAAGACGCTGGTGATCAAATATGGCGGCAACGCGATGGAAAGCGAGGAGCTGAAAACCGGCTTCGCCCGCGACATCGTGCTGATGAAAGCCGTCGGCATCAACCCGGTGGTGGTTCACGGCGGCGGCCCGCAAATCGGCGACCTGCTCAAGCGTCTGTCGATCGAGAGCCACTTCATCGATGGCATGCGCGTGACTGACGCGCAAACCATGGACGTGGTGGAAATGGTCCTCGGCGGCCAGGTCAACAAGGACATCGTCAACCTGATCAACCGTCATGGCGGCAGCGCCATCGGCCTGACCGGTAAAGACGCCGAGCTGATTCGTGCGAAAAAGCTCACCGTGACCCGCCAGACGCCGGAGATGACCCAACCGGAAATCATCGACATCGGCCAGGTCGGTGAAGTGGTCGGCATCAACACCGACTTGCTGAACCTGCTGGTCAAAGGTGACTTCATCCCGGTGATCGCGCCAATCGGTGTCGGTTCCAACGGCGAGTCGTACAACATCAACGCTGACCTGGTAGCCGGTAAAGTCGCCGAAGCACTGAAAGCTGAAAAGCTGATGCTGCTGACCAACATCGCCGGCCTGATGGACAAGTCGGGCACGGTCCTGACCGGCCTGACCACCCAACAGGTCGACGACTTGATCGCCGACGGCACCATCTACGGCGGCATGCTGCCGAAGATCCGTTGCGCGCTGGAAGCCGTGCAAGGTGGCGTGGGCAGCTCGTTGATCATCGATGGCCGGGTGCCGAATGCGATTCTTCTGGAAATCTTCACCGACACCGGTGTGGGTACCTTGATCAGCAATCGCAAGCGTCACTGATTCAAGTACGTCAAAAGATCGCACCCTTCAGCAGCACCTATGGATGTACGAATATTCCGTAGGAGCTGATGAAGTCTGCGATCTTTTTTATGCGCGCAGGAAATGTCTGACCTGATTAAGCGAAACGTCCGACATCCCGCCAGCATTAGTCCGCATAGGATCTTCCCTGTATCCACAGGAGATCTTCCCCATGAAAAAAGACCACGTTCCCTACGGCAGTGATGTTTCAGCAGGCACTTACGAGTGCGCAGACTGCGGGCGCGAATACTCCAATCAGTCAAAGACTTCGCTTCCGCCGTGTCCAGACTTCAAACCCAGCACCCACACACTCAATGGCTGGAATATCCTGACCGGCCAAGGTGACGCCGTGGCAGATCCGTATCCAAACAAGCCTTCCAAGTAATCACGGGGGTCTGAACCATGCAGATCTCGTTCACGATCGACGCCCAGGCATTCGACCTCGAGCAAAAGGAGCCGGTCAAAAAGACCCTGAGGATCTCCGACCACGAAATCACCCACGCGCTGCAGCGAATCGCCAAGGCGAGCCTGACCGAATACTTGAAAATGCTGGTCGAAGGCGGCATGCCGAGTCGGGCCGATGAAGCGAAACAGGACCGTTTGCTGTATCTGATTCAAAGCTACTTCGGACAGACATTGCCGACCGAATCTCAGATATCGACGATTTTTCAGCTGACCCAAAGCCAAAGCAAAACCCTGCTGAAAAACACGGTTTCGCGCTTTCGCAATCAGCTGGACGAGATCCTTCAACACAGCATGAGGGCCGTGATCGAAACAGCAGAGCATGCGCAGACGGTTTATCTGGTGGTCATCAGCTCTGACGTCATCCGTGATGAGCTGAACATGCTGATCACCCAAAACGAGCCGACATTCAAACCCATCACCAAACGCAAAGGCAGCGCCGGTCAGTTCGAAATCAGTGAAGACTCCCACGCGCTGTTATGCCAGACACTGGGCCTGAATGCCGTTCAGTGACATCGTCGCGGTCAGCGGTTTGCTGCTGACCTTGACCACCTTCATGTTCAACCTGGCTTGGCCGAAGCTGCATGAAGCGTTGGAACTGGATGAAAAACAACCAGGTCCGCTGGCCAGAAAACGCAGCCAAGGGAAAGTGATGAGCGTTTTGTTGGGCCGCGCCGTACCGCTGACCTGCGCCTTCATGGCGTTGTTTTACGTCAATCTGCCGGCCGCCGTAAGGATCATGGGAAGCAGCACGCTGGATCTGTGGGATTTCGATGTGGATCGCACGCTCTACGTGCTAGTCGTCCTGGCACTGCTGGTGTTTGCGCTGTTCAGCCTGGGATTGGTACTAAAACTAATCGGAAAATGGCGAAGACTGCGCTGACGACACAAAACAAAAGACCCCACTCAGCCTGGCTGAGCGGGGTCTTTTTTTGTACGCCAATCCTGTGGGAGCGGGCTTGCTCGCGAAGAGGCCATCAGATTCAACATCTTCGTTGACTGATACACCGCTTTCGCGAGCAAGCCCGCTCCCACAGGTGATTGTGGTTAAACGCCGAACTGCGCGCGGTAGGCTTCAACCGCCGGCAGGTGCTGCTTGAGCTGCGGGTCATCAGCCAGGAATTCGAGCACCTGGTTCAGCGAAACAATGCTGATCACCGGAATGCCGAAGTCACGCTCCACTTCCTGGATGGCCGACAACTCGCCGTTGCCACGCTCCTGACGGTTCAGGGCGATGAGCACACCCGCCGCCTTGGCGCCGTCCTGGGAAGCGATGATCTGCATCACCTCGCGGATGGCAGTACCGGCGGTGATCACGTCGTCGATGATCAACACATCACCGGTCAACGGCGCGCCGACCAGACTGCCGCCTTCGCCGTGAGCCTTGGCTTCCTTGCGGTTGAAGCACCATGGCAAATCACGGTCATGATGCTCGGCCAAGGCCACTGCGGTGGTCGCCGCCAAAGGGATGCCTTTGTACGCCGGGCCAAACAACACATCGAACGAAATACCGCTCTCGACGATGGCTGCCGCGTAGAAACGACCCAGCTGCGCAAGGGCCTTCCCTGAGTTGAACAGGCCGGCATTGAAGAAGTAAGGACTGGTGCGTCCGGACTTCAGGGTGAACTCGCCGAAGCGCAAAACGCCGCGATCGATGGCAAAACGAATGAAATCGCGCTGATACGCTTGCATGAAAAAAACCCCAAATACCACGGATTTAGCTAATTAGGTTGACGCCGTGTATCATACACGCACGCGATTTTTGGGGCCATTTATGCGGATCATCAGTGTGAACGTCAATGGTATTCAGGCTGCAGTGGAGCGAGGTTTGCTCAGTTGGCTGCAAGCACAGAATGCCGACGTCATCTGCCTGCAGGACACCCGCGCCTCCGCCTTTGAACTGGACGATCCAGCCTTCCAACTGGATGGCTACTTCCTTTATGCCTGCGAAGCTGAAGTTCCCGCCCAGGGTGGCGTGGCTTTGTATTCGCGGTTGCAACCGAAGGCAGTCATCAGCGGTCTCGGCTTCGAGACAGCCGACCGCTACGGGCGCTACCTGCAAGCCGATTTCGACAAGGTCAGCATCGCGACCTTACTGCTCCCTTCGGGGCAGAACGGCGATGAAGACTTGAACCAGAAGTTCAAGCTAATGGACGATTTCGCCCGTTATCTGGATAAACAGCGACGCAAACGTCGCGAGTACATTTACTGTGGCTCGCTGTACGTGGCGCAACAGAAGCTGGATATCAAGAACTGGCGTGACAGCCAGCAATCCCCGGGATTCCTGGCACCTGAACGTGCCTGGATGGACGAGATTGTCGGCAACATGGGTTATGTCGATGCGTTGCGCGAAGTCAGCCGTGAAGGCGACCAGTACAGCTGGTGGCCGGATAACGAACAGGCTGAAATGCTCAATCTCGGTTGGCGTTTCGACTATCAGTTGCTGACTCCAGGCCTGCGTCGCTTCGTACGCAGCGCGCGTCTGCCTCGTCAGCCACGGTTCTCGCAACACGCACCGCTGATCGTGGACTACGATTGGACGCTGACCATCTAAGCGTCGTTTCGTACGTACAAAAAAGCCGACATCTCTGTCGGCTTTTTTGTGCACGCTGATTTCTGGCTCTTTGTAGGAGTAAGCCTGCTCGCGATAGCGGTAGACCAGTCACGTTAATGTTGAATGTGAAGGCCTCATCGCGAGCAGGCTCGCTCCTACAGGGGATTTGTGTTGTGACTTACTTGATCAAGCGCCAGGTGAACGGGTAACGATAAGGCACCCCTTCATTGGCCTTCACGCCGGCAATGATCGTCAGCACCAGCGCACCGATCGCCAACAGACCGAACAGGAAGAACCCGACGATCACCACCATCAGCAGGAAGCAGATGGCGGAGGCAATGGCGACGGTGATCTGAAAGTTCAGCGCCTCCTTGCCTTGAGCATCAACAAACGGGTCCATCTCGCGCTTCATCTGCCAGAGAATCAGCGGGCCGATCAGCGTACCGAACGGAATCCAGATCCCCAGCAAGGCGGACAGGTGACAAAACATTGCCCACTGCCGAACCTCTTTGCTCGGTGTGGGAAGCAGCTGTTGCTCGTCACTCATGGCGTCCTCCTTGTGTGGAACAGTCCGATCAGTCGGCCAGTGCAGCCTTTTGCAGCTCGAAGATTTCGCTCATGCCTTTCTTCGCCAACTCAAGCATAGCGTTCAGTTCTTCCGGCTGGAACGGAGCGCCTTCGGCAGTGCCCTGGACTTCGATGAAGCCGCCAGTGCTGGTCATCACCACGTTCAAGTCGGTCTCGGCGGCCGAGTCTTCCAGATAGTCGAGGTCGAGTACCGGCTCACCCTGGTACATACCCACCGATACGGCTGCAATCATTTGCTTGAGCGGGTCGCCGCCTTTCAGGCCGCCGCGCTTCTTGATCACTTTCAAGGCATCGACCAGTGCAACCATGGCGCCGGTGATGGACGCGGTGCGGGTGCCGCCGTCAGCCTGGATCACATCGCAATCGACGTACAGGGTGACGTCGCCCAGCTTGGACATATCCAGCGAAGCGCGCAGGGAACGACCGATCAGACGCTGGATTTCCAGGGTGCGGCCGCCTTGTTTGCCGCGGCTCGCTTCACGCTGGTTACGCTCGCCGGTGGCGCGCGGCAGCATGCCGTATTCAGCGGTCAACCAGCCTTGACCCTGACCTTTGAGGAAACGCGGCACGCCGTTCTCGACGCTGACGGTGCAGATGACTTTGGTATCACCGAACTCGACCAGTACAGATCCCTCGGCGTGTTTGGTGTAGTTGCGGGTAATGCGGATCGAGCGGAGCTGATCGGCAGCGCGACCACTTGGACGTTTCATAGGGAATACCTGTACGGGGGACGGAAAACTGCGGAGCATTATAGAGCCGCAGGGCCAGGAGTGGGCACTTCTAAAAAAATCCCCCGACGACTGAAGGCCCGCAATAGCGCTTTACCGACGGCCTGCAGCCCTTTGTCACTCCGTGTGTTTGGGCGCATTCGCCCCACTGCGCTACAATCCTGCGCCTTTGCTGCCTCTTGGCTTAAATTCATATAGATCAGGTCTGCGAAACCTTTGGTAACGCATGAACCTGCATTGCGAGGTACCTCCATGGTGCACAGCATGACCGCCTTCGCCCGCGTCGAAAAAGCCGGCGCCCAAGGCACCCTGAGCTGGGAACTGCGCTCGGTCAACAGCCGCTACCTGGAGCCGCACTTGCGTCTGCCGGAGTCCTTTCGCGACCTCGAAGGCGCGGTCCGCGAAGCCCTGCGCCAGGGAATCTCCCGAGGCAAGCTCGAATGCACCTTGCGCTTCACCGAAGAAAATACCGACAAACCCCTGCAAGTGGACCGCGAGCGCGCCGCGCAATTGGTCGCCGCCGCCGAGACCATCGCCGGCCTGATCAAAAATCCGGCCGCGCTGAACCCGCTGGAAGTCCTGGCCTGGCCCGGCGTGCTGGTGGGCGACGCGACCGACCCGCAAGCCTTGAATGCCGAAGCCCTGGCGCTGTTCAACGAAGGCCTGAAAGAACTCAAGGCCGGCCGCGAGCGCGAAGGCGCGGAGCTGGCGCGGTTGATCAACGATCGCCTGACCTCCATCGAAGAAGACGTGGTAACCCTGCGTGAACTGGTCCCGCAGATGCTTGCCACCCAGCGCCAGAAGGTCCTCGACCGCTTCGCCGACATGAAGGCCGAGATGGATCCGCAGCGGCTGGAGCAGGAAATGGTCATGCTCGCGCAAAAGAGCGACGTCGCCGAAGAACTGGATCGCCTGAGCACTCACATCATCGAAGTCCGCCGGGTGCTCAAATCCGGTGGCGCTGCCGGTCGGCGCCTGGACTTCCTGATGCAAGAGCTCAACCGCGAAGCCAACACACTGGGCTCCAAAGCCTTCGACCCGCGCAGCACCCAGGCGGCGGTCAACCTCAAAGTGTTGATCGAGCAGATGCGCGAACAAGTGCAGAATATTGAGTAAGGCAACCCTGACATGACCCACAGCACCGGCACCCTGTACATCATTTCCGCCCCTTCGGGCGCGGGCAAGAGCAGCCTGGTCAAGGCCTTGACCGACTCCGATCAGGAGATCCGCGTCTCGGTTTCCCACACCACCCGCGCCATGCGCCCCGGTGAAGTGGACGGCGTGAACTATCACTTCGTCTCCCGCGAAGCGTTTGTGAAGATGGGCGAACATGGCGACTTCCTGGAGCGCGCCGAAGTGTTCGGCAATCTCTACGGCACCTCGCAAAGCCACTTGCAGCAGACCCTCGACGCAGGCCACGACTTGATCCTGGAAATCGACTGGCAAGGCGCCGAGCAAGTGCGCAAGTTGATGCCCCAGGCCCGTTCGATCTTCATTCTGCCGCCGTCCCTGCAAGCCTTGCACCAGCGCCTGACCAATCGTGGCCAGGACAGCGACGAGATCATCGAAGGCCGGATGCGCGAAGCCGTCAGCGAAATGAGTCACTACGGCGACTACGATTACCTGATCATCAACGACGATTTCGCCCACGCACTGCGCGATTTGCAGGCGATTTTCCGTGCCAATCAGCTGCATCAGAAGCGCCAGCAGCAGCGTCACGGAAAACTTTTGGCCGAATTGCTCGGCTAAACAGCTCTTCCCAAAACCGCTGCAAGGGCTTTACATTGGTACTTGCAGCGCGTTGAAGGGCTTGGTCAAAAAATCAGCGCTTCCCTAATCGCTGGTGATTTTTTAAACTGTTGAGTCCGCTCGCCCAACCGGGCAGCGCGCATATTGCATTCGCTCCGAGGAATACCATGGCCCGCGTAACCGTTGAAGATTGCCTAAACCACGTGGAAAATCGCTTTGAGCTGGTCATGCTGTCTACCAAGCGTGCCCGTCAACTGGCCACCGGCGGCAAAGAGCCACTGGTTCAGTGGGAAAACGACAAGCCTACCGTTGTAGCCTTGCGTGAAATCGCTGAAGGCCTGATGAGCTACGAGTTCATCGCCAACGCTGAAATCGTCGAAGACGAACCGCTGTTCGCAGCGTTCGAGGACGAGTCCAACGAGGCAGTCTAAGCCATGCCTGGTCGACGTAGCACGGCGCGGGGTCACAGCGAACGGCAGGTCTCATCATGCCGAGCATAGACGCCCTCGCCGATCGCTTATCGACCTACCTCGGCAAGGACCAGGTCAACCTGGTCCGCCGAGCGTACTTCTACGCCGAACAAGCCCACGACGGCCAACGCCGCCGTAGCGGCGAGGCGTACGTCACGCACCCACTCGCGGTTGCGAATATTCTTGCCGACATGCACATGGACCATCAGAGCCTGATGGCTGCGATGCTGCATGACGTGATCGAAGACACCGGTATTGCCAAGGAAGCGCTGCAAGCGCAATTCGGCGAAACCGTGGCCGAACTGGTCGACGGGGTCAGCAAACTGACCCAGATGAACTTCGAGACCAAAGCCGAAGCCCAGGCTGAAAACTTCCAGAAGATGGCGATGGCCATGGCCCGCGACATTCGCGTGATCCTGGTCAAACTGGCCGACCGCCTGCACAACATGCGGACCCTGGAAGTCCTGTCCGGCGAAAAACGCCGACGCATCGCCAAGGAAACCCTGGAAATCTATGCGCCCATCGCCAACCGGCTGGGCATGCACGCCATCCGCATAGAATTCGAAGACCTTGGCTTCAAGGCGATGCACCCGATGCGTTCCGCACGGATCAACCAGGCGGTCAAACGCGCCCGGGGCAACCGCAAGGAAATCGTCAACAAGATCGAAGAATCCCTCAGCCATTGCCTGGCCATCGACGAAATCCAGGGCGAGGTCAGTGGTCGCCAGAAACACCTCTACGGCATCTACAAGAAAATGCGCGGCAAGCGTCGGGCCTTCAACGAGATCATGGACGTCTACGCGTTCCGGATCATCGTCGACAAGGTCGATACCTGCTACCGCGTGCTGGGTGCTGTGCATAATTTGTACAAACCGTTGCCGGGGCGCTTCAAGGATTACATCGCGATCCCCAAGGCCAACGGCTACCAGTCGCTGCACACCACCTTGTTCGGCATGCACGGTGTACCGATCGAGATTCAGATCCGCACCCGTGAAATGGAAGAGATGGCCAACAACGGCATCGCCGCCCATTGGCTCTATAAATCCAGTGGCGATGAACAGCCCAAAGGTACTCATGCCCGCGCCCGCCAGTGGGTCAAAGGCGTGCTGGAGATGCAGCAACGGGCCGGCAACTCGCTGGAATTCATCGAGAGCGTGAAGATCGACCTGTTCCCGGACGAGGTCTACGTGTTCACGCCCAAAGGCCGGATCATGGAGCTGCCCAAAGGCTCCACGGCGGTCGACTTCGCTTACGCGGTGCACACCGACGTGGGCAACAGCTGCATTGCCTGTCGGATCAATCGTCGTCTCGCGCCGCTGTCCGAACCGCTGCAAAGCGGCTCCACGGTCGAGATCGTCAGCGCCCCCGGGGCACGGCCGAATCCGGCGTGGCTCAACTTCGTGGTCACCGGCAAGGCGCGGACGCACATCCGCCATGCGCTGAAACTGCAGCGCCGCTCCGAGTCCATCAGCCTCGGCGAACGCCTGCTGAACAAGGTACTCAACGGTTTCGACAGCTCGCTGGAAAAAATCCCGGCCGAGCGCGTGCAGTTGATGCTCCACGAATACCGCCTCGAACTGATCGAAGACCTGCTCGAAGACATCGGCCTGGGCAATCGCATGGCCTACGTGGTCGCCCGCCGACTGCTGGGTGAAGGCGAACAGCTGCCGAGTGCCGAAGGCCCGCTGGCGATTCGCGGCACCGAAGGCCTGGTGCTCAGTTACGCCAAGTGCTGCACGCCGATCCCGGGCGACCCGATTGTCGGCCACCTGTCCGCGGGCAAAGGCATGGTCGTGCACCTGGATAACTGCCGCAACATCAGCGAAATCCGCCACAACCCGGAAAAATGCATCCAGCTCTCGTGGGCCAAGGATGTCACCGGCGAATTCAATGTCGAACTGCGCGTCGAGCTGGAACACCAGCGCGGCCTGATCGCTCTGCTGGCCAGCAGCGTCAACGCGGCCGACGGCAATATCGAAAAAATCAGCATGGACGAACGCGATGGTCGCATCAGCGTGGTTCAACTGGTGGTCAGCGTGCACGACCGCGTACACCTGGCCCGCGTGATCAAGAAACTGCGCGCCCTGACCGGGGTGATTCGCATCACTCGCATGCGTGCTTAAGCCACTCATTACAAGGAGTCATTCATGACCAAAACAGTTATTACCAGCGACAAGGCCCCGGCTGCCATCGGCACTTACTCCCAGGCAATCAAGGCCGGCAACACCGTTTACATGTCGGGTCAAATTCCTCTGGACCCAAAAACCATGGAACTGGTTGAAGGCTTCGAAGCCCAGACCGTCCAGGTGTTCGAGAACCTCAAAGCCGTGGCTGAAGCCGCTGGCGGTTCGTTCAAAGACATCGTCAAACTGAACATCTTCCTCACCGACCTGAGCCACTTCGCCAAGGTCAACGAGATCATGGGCAAGTACTTTGACCAGCCTTACCCTGCCCGCGCCGCCATCGGCGTAGCGGCCCTGCCAAAGGGTTCGCAGGTTGAGATGGATGCCATTCTGGTCATCGAGTAATGTGTCCGGCGCAGCCTTCCAAAGGCTGCGCCGATCTTGCTTTGAAAGGATTCCACCATGCGCCAAGCGCTAGCTCTCTCGCTGGTCGCCCTACTCTTGGGCGGTTGTGCCAGCAATCCTGCCGACCGTGACATCAGCGGCACCTGGATCAATCAAGTGGCGATCGATTCAGCAGCCAAAGGCGGCCCCCTGCGCGAAGCGCTCCAGGCCTATGGCCCGAACCTGGAATGGGACGTCAACACCAAGGCCGGGCAGGCCCGCTACACCAACGGTTTTGAAAACGTCGACGGCAAGCTGCTGGGCGAACAGTCCGGCGCCTGGAAAGTCGACTTTTATGGCAGCTCGGGTAGCGAGCTGAAGCGTGACGGCAAGCAACTGAGCCAGGTCGCCAGCGACAATGAGCCGGAGCAAGTCTTCGACCGCGCGCAGGTTACGGTGCCGGACGGCGCACCGATTGGTGCCAGTTTTGAACGCGCACTGTATTCGGCCTACATGGGCGGCAGCTGGAAAGTCGTCAGCGGTCCCGGCGAAGGCAATACCGTGCAATTCCAGGCTGATGGCCAGGTTGCCGGCCTGCCGGGGGCGGATCGTTATGCCTTGTGTCTGGCGGGCGATTGCGCGTCGATGAGCGGCGGTAACGACAACATGTGGCTACAGGCGAATGGTCAGGGCAACACCTGGATCTTTGCGCGCAAGGGCAAGGAACTGGAAATCCTCCAGGCAGTGAACACCGCACACGCGGATGAAATGCCGCAGTTCACCCCGGGTGATCGCAAGTGGTTGCTGGAAAAACAGTGATACAGAATACAGGAGCCTACGGGCTCCTTTTTCTTTAGCCTGCACCGTCGAGTTCTTTGCCTCCCGCTCAAGGATTGATCATGCGCCCACTGCTTATTCTTGGCCTGTTGCTGCTCGGCGGCTGCACCTCTATGCCCGCAGAAACGGATATCAGCGGTATCTGGATCAATCAGGCAGCCATCGATGCGGCGGCCCAAGGCCAGTCTTTACATAAAGCCCTGAACACCCATGGCCGGAATCTGGAATGGGACATCAACACCCACACCGGCAAGGCGCAAGTGAGCAGCGGGTTTGAGAGGGGTGAAGGCCAACTGCTGCAAAAGTCACCCAATGCCTGGAGCGTCGACTACAACGGCTACGGCACTGACGAACTGCGCCTGGAGGACAAGCGACTGACTCAACTGGCCAAGGAGCACGTCCCCCAGCAGGTGTTCAGCCGCACCAGCAAGACCGCCAAAACGAAAACAGGGTGGGTTGATACCTTCAGGAGCGCCTTGAACGCTGCCTATATGGGTGGGCAGTGGGAAATCATCGACAGTCACGGAACAGGCCAAATGGTCGTGTTTACGGAAGATGGCCATGTTTCAGGGTTACCGGGAACCGATCGATACGAGTTATGCCTGGACGGTGATTGCGCCAGCCAAGGTGCAGGCAATGACACCTTGTATCTGAGCACGGGCGACCTGAGTGACACATGGATTTTCGTTCGCAAAGGCAAGCAACTGGAGATTTTCCAGGCAATCAATCAATCCCGGCCAGACGAAATCCCCTACTTAACCCCCGGCCCACGCCACTGGCTGCTGGTAAAACAATGACCCAAAAACAAAGGCGCCCGCAGGCGCCTGTTGTTTAGAGGCTCGCTCAGCTCAACTCCCCTGGGCAAGTATCGCGGCATAACCTTCGCGGTAACTTGGGTACTTCGGTGTCCAGCCCAAGGCTTTCGCCCGAGCATTGCTGCATTGCTTACTGCCAGTGCGGCGCACGCTCTCGTCTTCGGCCCATTCGGTCACGCCCAGATACTCACGCAACCAGCCCACCACTTCGGCCAGCGGCGCAGGCGCATCGTCCACACCAATGTAGATGTCATCCAGCGCCACACCACGACGATCCGCTTCAAGCAGACACGCCATCAACCCCGCCGCGTCGTCGGCGTGAATGCGATTGCCATACAACGGTGGATCGACCGCCACGCGATAACCCTGACGGACCTGAGTCAGCAGCCTTTCGCGACCCGGGCCATAAATGCCAGTCAAACGTACGATGCTGGCCGGGATGCCACTATCGAGCGCAATCTGCTCGGTTTCCAGCATCACACGCCCCGAATAGCCAGCGGCCACAGCAGGCGAAGTCTCATCGACCCACTCGCCATCCTGCTGGCCATACACACTGCTGCTGGAAACAAACAGCAGGCGATTGGGCACCTGCCCGTAATCGTTCAGCCACTCCAGCACATGCTGCAAGCCCTGCACATAAGCGGCGCGGTAACCGGCTTCATCGTGCTCAGTGGCGGCCGCGCAATACACCAGATAATCCACCGCACCGATTGGCCAGGTTTGCGGACAGTCTTTATTGAACAGGTCGCCGGCGACGCCGATCACGCCCTTTGGCAGACGTGAGACGTCACGCCTCAGGCCGTGAACCTCCCATCCGACAGCCAACAATTGCGTGGCCAGACGACTACCAACATCACCACAGCCGGCGATCAAAACAGAGGGCGCGGACATCAGAAAACTCCCATCAGAAAGGCACAGACTAGCGCTGACAATGGACGAGCGGCTAGCAATGAAGGAAAAAAAGATACTCTATTACTTTTGTTAACAAGAATTAATTGCAATAATGCCGACCACTTTTGTTCTCGGCCTCACGAGGCCTGGAAGAGCATTTACCGTTTTTCTTTCTCAGGTCCGGCCAGCATGACACGCAATCATTTCCCCGCTTCGCCAACCAAACGACCTCGCGCCTGGAGCGCAGTGGCCGCCCTGCTGCTCAGCTTGATGCTGGCGCCGACCGCCGCTTTCGCTGACGCACAAGCGCCAGCCGCTCCGACTGCCACTGCGGCTCAAGCTCCAGCCGATCACGCCGCACCGGCCGTTACCCCGGCTGCGACCGACCCGGCCCAAGCCGTAGACACCACCGCCGAAGACGCTCCCGAAGTCCTTGAAGCCGACAACTCCCTGGGCATGGCCCACGACCTGTCGCCGTGGGGCATGTACCAGAACGCCGACATCATCGTGAAAATCGTGATGATCGGCCTGGCCATCGCATCGATCATCACCTGGACTATCTGGATCGCCAAGGGTTTCGAGCTGATGGGCGCCAAGCGTCGTCTGCGCACCGAAATCGTCCATCTGAAAAAAGCCACCACACTCAGAGAAGCCAGCGCTTCAGCCACCAAGCAAGGCACCCTCGCCAATTTGCTGGTGCATGACGCCCTGGAAGAGATGCGCTTGTCGGTCAACAGCCGCGAGAAAGAAGGCATCAAGGAACGCGTTGCCTTCCGCCTTGAGCGTCTGGTTGCAGCCTGCGGTCGCAACATGAGCAGCGGCACCGGCGTGCTCGCCACCATTGGTTCCACCGCGCCGTTCGTCGGCCTGTTCGGTACCGTTTGGGGCATCATGAACAGCTTCATCGGCATCGCCAAAACCCAGACCACCAACCTCGCCGTCGTGGCTCCCGGCATCGCCGAAGCCCTGCTGGCGACCGCGCTGGGTCTGGTTGCAGCGATTCCGGCCGTGGTGATCTACAACGTTTTTGCCCGCTCCATTGCCGGTTACAAGGCACAAGTGTCCGATGCCTCGGCTGAAGTCCTGCTGCTGGTCAGCCGTGACCTCGATCACCTGCCGACCACCGAGCGCTCCGCGCAACCCCACAGGGTCAAAGTAGGGTAATCAGCCATGGGCTTGCATTTGAAAGAAGGCGCAGACGACGATCTGGCCGAGAACCACGAAATCAACGTCACACCGTTCATCGACGTGATGCTGGTGCTGTTGATCATCTTCATGGTGGCAGCCCCGCTCGCCACCGTGGACATCAAGGTCGACCTGCCGGCTTCCAGCGCCAAACCGGCGCCGCGACCAGAGAAACCAGTGTTCCTCAGCGTCAAGGCTGACCAACGCCTGTTCCTCGGCGAAGACGAAGTGAAGGCCGAAGCACTCGGCGCCACCCTCGACGCCAGGACCAAAGGCAAGAAAGACACGACGATCTTCTTCCAGGCCGATAAAGGCGTGGATTACGGCGACCTGATGAGCGTGATGGACAACCTGCGCTCTGCCGGTTACCTGAAGGTGGGTCTGGTCGGACTCGAGACGGCAGTCAAGAAATGATCACGACGCGCCAAAAGCTGACGCGTTACAGCGCGAGCCTGGCCGTGGTGCTGGGCGTCCATGCGCTGGCCATTGCGCTGGCGCTGAACTGGACGTCGCGCCCACCGATCGAGCTGCCGCCGCAGGCGATGATGGTCGAGTTGGCGCCGGTTCCGGCCCCGCCACCGCCGGCACCGCCGAAGGTCATAACGCCGCCACAGCCACCCGCCCCGGTGGAAGAGCTGCCAATACCGAAACTAGCGGAAGTGCCCAAGGCCGAGATCGCTGTGCCGAAACCGGTCAAACCCAAGCCCAAGCCTCAACCGCCCAAGCCTGTGGAGAAAAAGCCGGAACCGCCTAAAGAGAAGCCGTCCGAGGAAAAACCGAGCGACGCGCAACCGACTCAGGCGCCAACGGAGAAATCGGCTCAGCCGGCACCGGGCCCATCACCGGCGCAGCAAGCGGCCAAGGCCAGCTGGCAAGGCACCCTGCTCGCTCACTTGGCCAAGTACAAGAAGTACCCGGCCAGTGCGCAGGCGCGGGGCAAGGAAGGCATGAACCGTCTGCGCTTCGTGGTGGATGCTGAAGGTAACGTGTTGTCGTTCGAACTGGTGGGCGAATCTGGTACTGCCGATCTGGACCGGGCGACCCTGGAAATGATCCGCCGCGCCCAGCCGCTGCCCAAGCCACCGTCCGACATGTTGACCAACGGCGCCATCGAAATCGTTGCACCATTTGTTTACTCGCTGGAAAAACGCCGACGCTAAACCACCGCAGATCCCCTGTGGGAGCGGGCTTGCTCGCGAAAGCGGTGTGACAATCGACATCAACTTTGACTGACACACCGCTTTCGCG